>DASRSD010000097.1 GCA_035656635.1 Pirellulales bacterium | reverse complement strand
CGTACACGCGATCCATTTCCGCCTGCGTCAGCGGCAGCGCGCCGGGATTCACCACCACCGCTTCCGCGCCGTGATATTGCACCAGCCGTTTGGCATTGTGCGGATTGGTTTCCTGATGCGAAATTTTGGTGAGTGTGCAGAAGGCGCGCTTGGCGGGAGCGCTCTCGCCGCACACTTCTTCATAGGACGGAAGCGTGATGGTGGGCGCGGTGAGCGGGGGTGAGACGAATGGGGAATGGGGAATGGGGAGTGGGGAATGAGCGGCACCCTCACCCTGCCCGCTTCCAGAGGGAGTGGATTCAGCAATTTGCTCTTTCCTCAAGGGAGAGGATTCAGCGAGTGCGGCGGATTCTTTCGCGCCCAGGCGGTAGGCCACGCCGCGGAGATGGCGCAAATCTTTCACCGTGGCGCCGGCGGCCAGTTGATGGGCGATTTCGATAATCGGCCGCTCGCCCATGCCGTACACCAGCAGATCGCACTTGGCATCGAGCACAATCGAGCGGCGCACACGGTCGGACCAATAATCGTAATGGGCCAATCGCCGCAGGCTGGCTTCCACGCCGCCGGCAATAATCGGCACGCCTTTGTATGCCTCGCGGGCCCGCTGGCAGTAAGCCAAGGTGGCCCGATCGGGACGGCGGCCGATGCGACCGCCGGGGCTGTAGGCATCGTCGTTGCGGACTTTGCGGTTGGCCGTGTAGTGGTTGATCATCGAATCCATGTTGCCGGCGCTGATGGCATAGAAGAGCCGCGGCCGGCCGAAGGTGCGCCACGGTTCGCAACTGTGCCAATCGGGCTGGCTGAGCATGGCGACGCGGAACCCTTCGTCTTCCAGCAACCGGCCGAGTAACGCCATGGCGAAACTGGGATGATCGACATACGCATCGCCGGTGACGAACACGATATCGACGGCATCCCAGCCGCGCTGCTTCATTTCGCCGCGGGTTGTGGGCAGCGGCATGTTATAAAGCCGCGACCGTTGGTCGCGCTGAACCGCAAGTGGGGAATGGGGAACGGGGAGTGGGGAATTCGCGGGTGATGGCGTGAGCGGGTGATGGGGTGAATTTCTGCGGGCGGCCAGCGAGCCGACGTAATCGATATACGGTCCGCGCGGTGGCACATAGCCGTCGGCAGCTGATTGCTCAACAATGGGCAGCAGGCTCGCGGAGTTCAAATTGTTTGGCAACGGCGGCATGGCGACAGTTATTCTACCAGCTTCCGCTGGCGCCGCCGCCGCCCGAGCTGCCGCCACCTCCGGAAAAACCGCCGCCTCCGCCGGAAAAACCTCCGCCACCTGAGGAACCGCCGCTGGAAAATCCCCCGCCGGAATAACCGCCGGAAAAGCTGCCGCTGGAGCCGGAGATCCAATACGGGCTGAACCAGTAATTCCGCGATCTTCGGAAACGAATGTGCGAAGCCAGAATTACGATGAAAATAATCATGTAAAACAGCAGCTTGGCCACATCAGCATTGAGGCCCACATGCGACTGCGGCGGCCGATTCATGGCTTTGTATTCGCCATGAATGACTTGATCGATGGCCAGGATGCCCTCCCACAAGCCGCCAAAATAATCGCCGGCTTTGAAGCGCGGCGCAATTTGATCGCGAATAATTTGCGCGGACAGGGCATCGGTCAGGGCGCCTTCCAGGCCGCGGCCGACTTCAATGTGCATTGTGTGATCTTGGATGGCCGCCACCAGCAGCACGCCGTTATCGTTGTGCTTTTGGCCAATTTGTGACGTGTTGAAAACATGATTTGCGAAGTGCTCGATGCTATCTCCCTGGAGCGAATCGATTAACAGAACGGCAATTTGGTTGCTGGTTTGCCGCTCCTTATCTTCCAACAGGTCGGACAAACGCTGTGCTTGATCGGGCGAAAGCACATGTGCCTGGTCAATCACCCACTGCTGCAATTTCGGAATGGGCGGCTGGGCATAGACCACGTTCTTCCCGAGCAGCGCAGCGACCAGCGGCAGGCAAACCAGCGCCAAGTTGCGTGCAATTTTCGTAAGCGGCATGCCGTTTAGAATTTTACTTCCGGGACTTTTTGCGCTTCGGGCGCGGCTTCGAAGTATTCGGCCGATTTGAACCCGTAGGAATTGGCCACGAACCGCGCGAAGAAGCCGTTGACTTTGGTGTTGAACGTTCGGGCATCTTCATTATAGTGCTCGCGGGCCACGTTGATGCGGTTTTCGGTCCCTTCCAATTCGCTTTGCAGCGTCAGAAAGTTTTGATCTGCCTTTAAGTTCGGATATTGCTCGGCCACGGCGATCAAGTGCGACAGTGCCCCGGCCATTTGTTGCTGCGCCTCTTGCAATTGCTTCATGGCTTGCGGATCGTTGACGGCGGCGGCGATGTTCACCGAGCCTATTTTAGAGCGCGCTTCGGTCACTTCGGTCAGCGTTTTTTCCTCGTGCGTGGCGTAGCCCTTCACGGTGTTGACCAGGTTCGGGATAAGATCGGCCCGGCGCTGCAAAGTCGATTGCACGTTGCTCCACGATTCCTTCACCGTTTGATTGCCAGCGTTCAACGCTCCGTAGGCCGAAATCCACATGCCAATTCCCAACACGATCACCAGCGCCACAACAAGGAGCACGGCGTAAAAGGGCTTCATGAGAATTCTCCGAGGATGTGCACGACGGGTTTTATCCTACTGGTAGTTCGGAATCGAACCCGCATTCTTGCAAATTTTAGGGATGCCATTTGTGTTTGCAGTTTTACCCGCTGCCTAACCGCGTTGGAATGGCGAAAGTGTTGCAGCGGCAGGGTTTGAAGCAATGAAACGGCGGCCTGCCGCTGTGGATAGGTTGTCGGCACGATCGGCACAATCGACAGGTAACTGTGCCCGGCTATAGTTACCTGAAATATTCTACCCGCCGGCGCAACCCCGCATAATTGACCGTTTGGCGTAAGCCGTTTACGCTAAAGATGTTGTCTACGCTCGCCTCTCTACCACGCCCTTCCATAATTCGGGGCGTGCTACCCGCGCCGGGAGTTGCCGTGTCGAAAAAAGCGTGGTCGGGCGTCTTCCGCCAGCCGACAGACGCCAACGTGGAGCAGTTTACCGAAAGCATTAGCTTCGACCGCCGATTGTACGCGCACGACATCGCTGCTTCTATTGCGCATGCCCAAATGTTAGCCACGGTAGGCCTTATCACAGCCGACGAATGCCGACAGATTGAGCAAGGATTATCGGCCATTCGCCAACAGATTGAGCAAGATCAATTTCCGTTTTCCACCGAGCTGGAAGATATTCATCTGCATATTGAACGGGCATTGATTGAACAGATTGGCGACACCGGCCGCAAGCTCCACACGGCCCGCAGCCGGAACGACCAGGTATCGACCGATTTGCGACTGTGGTGCCGCGACAGTATCGATCGGCTCGATGCTGCGCTGGTCGGTTTGCAAACCGCATTTGTCGAGCGCTGCACGGCCGATGCCGGCGTGATTCTTCCCGGCTACACCCATACGCAGCGGGCTCAACCTGTGTTGGCGGCGCACTACTGGTTGGCTTATTGCGAAAAATTGGAGCGCGATCGGCAGCGCTTGGCCGATTGCAGGCAGCGGGTAAATGTGCTGCCCTTGGGCGCCGCAGCGCTGGCCGGCACCAGCTTGCCGATTGATCGCAGTGATGTGGCGCGGCGGTTGGGTTTTGTCGACGAGAATGGCCAGCCGCAAGTGATGGCCAACAGCTTGGATGCTTCGAGCGATCGAGATTTTGTGATCGAGCTGGCATTTGTGTTGTCGCTGATTGCCGAGCATCTCAGCGGCTGGGCGGAAGAGTGGATTTTGTGGAGCACGGTCGAGTTCAATTTCTTGCAATTGCCCGAAGCGTTCTGCACGGGCAGCTCCATCATGCCGCAAAAAATTAATCCCGACGTGCTGGAGCTGGTGCGCGGCAAAACGGCGCGGGTGATTGGCAATTTGCAAGCCTTGTTGGTTTTGGTGAAAGGCTTGCCGCTGGCCTACAACCGCGATTTGCAAGAAGACAAACAGCGGCTGTTCGATTCGGTCGACACGGTGCTGGCCTCGCTGGAAGTGGCGGCGCCGCTCGTGCGAGAAACGAAGCTGAACCGAACGGCCATCGCGGAAAAGCTTGATCGCGGATATCTCGACGCCACGACGCTCATGGAGGAACTCATTCGCCGAGGCGTTCCGCAGCGCAGCGCGCACGAACTGGTCGGCAAGCTTGTGCGGATGGCCATGGATCGCAGCGTGCGGTTGGCGGATTTAACGGCAAACGATTTTCATGAGGTCGACCCGACCTTGGACGAAAGCCTGCGGAAAGCATTGGGCGTGGAAAACGCGCTGGCGCGGTTCGTCAGTTACGGATCAACCGCGCCGAAAGAAGTGGAAAAGCAAATTGAGGCGTGGCGGGAAAAATTGAAGGCAGAAAGCAGAAAGCAGAAGGCAGAACAACTATGATTGGCCAACTTCGAATTCAGATTGCCTGCATCGCCATTTGCGCTGGGTTTCCGCTTGTCGGCTTAGCACAAAATGCAGCGCCGGCCGCTGGGGGTAACGCTGCCGGGGGCGCCGCGCCAGCTCCCAATGTCACTGCCCCCAAAGATGACGCCGCGGTCAAAACCGATGCCGCGCTCAAAGCCGCGCAAGCCATTATGACTGCCAAGCCGGACCCGGCGGTCGATACTATCGTCGATTCCAATCCGCACACGCCGGCGCAGTTGCTGCAAGCCGCCGCCGTGCTGGCCGATTTGGGCCGTGTCGATCTGGCGAAGAAATATCTCCAGCAACTGGCTGATGCTAAGTCCGACGAAAACGCCCTGGCCGAAGCGGCCGGACAAATCGATCCCGCCACGCTGCTACGGCTGGCGAACAATGCCGATTTGCAACCGGCGGGTCGGCAATGGGCCGATGCAGTTTTGGCCGCCGCCGCTAATCAAGCTCGCGATCCGCAGCGGTTGCAAGGCGAAATCGACCATCTGACCGATCCTTCCTCTGCCGTGCAGCGCGCGGCCTTGAAGCGAATTTTGGCCGCTCACGAAAACGCCGTGCCGGCGCTGGTGTTGGCGCTGGCCGACGCCAACCGTGCAGCCGTGCAGCCGCTGGCCCGCATGACGCTGGTCAAAATCGGCGAGCAGGCGGTGCCGCCGTTGGTTGCCGCATTGCAAACCGACAGCGACGCGCTGAAAGTGCAAATCGTCGACGTGCTACGGCAAATCGATTCGCCCACAGCGGTGCTGTATTTGGCCGCTCCGGCCACATCGGAAAAAAGCTCGCCGGCGGTAAAGGCCGCCGCCCGGGCGGCGCTGGCCGATATTCAAGGCGCAAAAAATCCCACCGCGGCCGACGCCGCCAAACTGCTAACCACGGAAATCGAGCGTTATTTGAAACACGATCGGCCCCTCAATTCCGATGGCCTGGGAAATGTGGTTGTCTGGAGCTGGAACTCCTCCAGCGGCGCTCTTCAGCGCGAAAACTTGCCCTCGGAACTGGCCTCAGCCGTGCTGACATCACGCTTTGCGGCCGATTTGCTGGAACTTGCTCCGCAGAACGCTTTGGCCCAGCGGCTGTATTTAATCAGCACGCTGCAAGCAGCACAGTTGCGGTCAGGCTTGGATCGAGAACTGTCGGACTCATCCAGCACCCTCGCCCCGGCCCTCTCTCAGAAGCAGAGAGAGCAGATAACGCAGCTAGGACCCGCGGCCATGGAAGATGCGCTTTCCTCGGCGATGTCGATGGGCAAACTTCCGGCGGCCACCGCGGCGGCGGAAATTTTGGGCACAATGGGCGATCGCACGCTGCTGGAGGAACGCAACGGAAAATTACGCCCGCTGATTTTGGCCGTGCAGCAGGGAGATCGGCGGCTGCAGTTTGCCGCGGTCCAGGCAATTATGAAATTGAAGCCGACGGCCCCCTTTGCCGGTTCCAGCCAGGTGCTGGAAGCCCTGGCATTCTTCGCCGATTCGCCAGGCAACAAACGCGCCTTGGTGGCGTATCCGAATATGGTCGTCGCCGGGCAATTGGCCGCCATGTTGGCCGGCCTGGGTTATGAAGTCGATTTGGCCGCCAACGGACGGCAAGCCTATTTGCAAGCCATTTCGTCGGGCGATTATGAGTTGCTTGTGCTCAGCAGCCGGCTGGATCATCCGCCGCTGTGGGTGACCTTAGATTTGTTGCGCGACGATCCGCGCACGGCCCATGTGCCGGTGGCGCTGTTGGCGGAAGATGCCGACGGCGACATTGACCGCATGCGAATTCTGGCCGAGGAGCGTGCACTAGCGGCGGGCTTTCAGCGGCCGGTCACACCCGACGGCATGAAATATTTTGTCGATCGCTTGCTTGACCGGGCCGGCGGCGCGCTGGTTCCCGAAGCGGTTCGTTTGCGCCAATCGCTGGCGGCGCTGGCTTGGCTGGCGCAATTGAGCGAAGCGGATCCGCATGATTTCAATTTAATGCCGTACGAGGCGCAGCTAACCCGCGCGCTGCATCGGCCAGCCACGAGTGCGGCAGCGGCCAAATTGTTGGGCGGCCTGGGCAAACAAACCGTGCAAGAAGCGCTGGTCGATACGGCCAACTCCCCCAGCGAGCCCCTCGGCATGCGCCAGACGGCGGCTGCCGCCTTCAGCCAGGCGGTACGAAAATCCGGCATTCAACTCACGACTGTGGAAATTCAACATCAATATGATCGCTACAACCAAAGCGCAACGGAGGACAAGGCCGCGCAGCAACTGCTCGGCCTGATTCTCGATGCAATTGAATTGCCAACGAAAAAGTAACCTGGGAACGAGATTGGCGGGAGCCATTGATATGTCACGCATTCTAAAAACTATCGCTTTGCTGCTGTGCGGATTCGCTGCAGCAAACATTCTTGCTACAGCTCGTGCAGCGGATTTGGCTTGGCCCGCCATCACGGCCGAAGCCAAACCGTGGAGCCGCTGGTGGTGGTTGGGGAATATCACCACCGAGGACGGCCTGCACGCGGCCATGGAGCAATATGCGGCCGCAGGCTTGGGCGGGTTGGAAATTACTCCCATCTACGGCGTGAAGGGAGAGGAAGACAAATTCATTCCGTATTTGTCGCCCGATTGGGTCAGCCGCTTTGCCTACACGCTCAAAGAAGGCAAGCGGCTGGGAATAACCATCGACATGAACACGGGCACAGGCTGGCCGTTTGGCGGACCGTGGGTTACGCCCGACGATACGTGCAAATACATGGCGCACAAAAAGTTCACGGTGAAATCCGGCGAGAAGCTGGCCGAGCCAATCAAGCTGGTCGAAACCGGCATGGTCAGTCCGCGGAGCGTGAACATTTCGCAAATCAAGGAGCCGTTTGGCAACACGCCCGATTTGCAAAAGCTGGCCATCGACAATTTGAAAATGCCCGACCCGCTGAAATTGAACACGCTGATGGCATTTTCCGACAAAGCCGGCCAGAAGCCGCTGTTGTTGACTAAGCAAGTGGGCGCCGATGGTATGTTGGATTGGACTCCGCCGGCCGATTCCGGCACGTGGACGCTGTACGCCATTTTCGATGGCCTGCACAGCCGGATGGTCAAACGGGCCGCTCCCGGCGGCGAGGGGCACACGCCCGATCATTTTAGCGCCGAGGCCATTGGGCATTACTTGGCCAAGTTCGACAGTGCGCTGAAAGACCAAAAGCTGGACGGCTTCCGCGCGTTCTTCTGCGATTCGTACGAACTCGATTCCGGCACGTTTGGCGAAGCCAATTTCACGCCGCAGTTCTTTGACGAATTCCAACAGCGACGCGGTTACGATTTGCGGCTGCATTTGCCCGTGCTGCTGGCCGCCAAGCCCAGCGACGAATACACGCGGCTGTTGTGCGATTATCGCGAAACCATTTCCGATTTGCTGCTGGATAACTTCACCACGGTATGGCGGCAATGGGCCGCTGGACACGGCAAGATGATTCGCAACCAGGCGCACGGCTCGCCGGGCAACGTGCTCGATTTGTACGCCGCGGCCGATATTCCCGAAACCGAAGGCTTCGGCAATCCTGGCGGCGCGGAAGGCGAGCTGAACATGCAAGTGGCCATGATGTACGCCTCGTCAGCGGCGCATGTGTTGGGCAAGCGGTTGGCTTCGAGCGAAACCTGCACCTGGCTGGACGATCACTTTTTGACCACGCTGGCCCACGCCAAACAGCGAATCAACACCACGCTGCTGGCCGGCATTAATCACATTTTGTATCACGGCACTCCTTACTCGCCGCCGGAGGAAGCGTGGCCTGGGTTTTTGTTTTACGCCGCTGTGGAATTCTGCCCGGCGAATTCGTGGTGGGATGATTTTGCCACGCTCAATAAATACGTGGCGCGCTGCCAGTCGCTGTTGCAATCGGGCCAGCCCGACAATGACTTGTTGGTGTACGCGCCGTTTTACGACGTGTGGATGCAGCCGGGCAACGGGAATTTGCCGCATTTCAACATTGGCGGGCGATTTCCCGCGCAAGACACCGGCCGGGCTTTGGTCAAAGCCGGATACAGCTTCGATTTTATTTCCGACCGGCAATTGAACAGCCTAACGTTTGCCGACGGTGCGCTGCGCAGCGGCGGGAACACCTACAAGGCCATTGTGCTGCCGGAAACAAAATACTTGCCGCCGCAAACACTGGAAAAATTATTGTTCCTAGTCAAGCAAGGGGCAACCGTGATGGTTCAAGCTGCCCTGCCCAGCGACGTGCCGGGATGGAACGATTTGGAAAAGCGCCGCACGGCTTTGCAGGCGATGGTTAAATCGCTCCCCGCGCCGGAGAACAAGTCCAGCGGCGTGAGCGACATTCACTTGGACGCCGGCCACATTTTCATAGGACAAAAGCTCACTGCTTTGCTCGCGCAGGGGGCCATTCTTCCCGAAACCATGGTGGGCCAAGGCTTGCAATACATTCGCCGCCAAGGAGACGGCAGCCGGGTATATTTCGTCGTGAACGGGTCCGATAAATCAATCGACGGTTGGGTGCCGCTGGCAGCCGATGCAAAATTCGTGGCGATTTTTGATCCGATGACCGGCGCACTGGGCCGCGGGGTTGTAAAAGCCGGCCAGGAACATGGGTCGCAAGTGTATTTGCAACTGTCGCCCGGACAATCGTGCCTGGTGAAAACGTTTCAATTGTCGCCGGGCGGATCGAATTGGGCATATGTTCGGCCGCACGGGGAAGCGCAGCCACTGGCCGGCACATGGGATATAAGTTTTGTGAAAGGCGGACCAGAACTGCCGGCGGCGGTCCAGACCGACAAACTGCAATCGTGGACCGAGTGGAACGGCGATGCGGGAAAAGTGTTTTCGGGCACGGCGAAGTACACGCTGAAATTCGCTAAGCCGCAAGCGACCCAGGGGACAGCGCCGGCTACCTGGCGGTTGGATTTGGGAAAGGTGGCGGAAAGTGCGCGGGTCACGCTGAACGGCGCCGATTTGGGCACGCTGATCGCCGCGCCGTTTTGGATTGATATTCCGGCCGACAAATTGCAGGACCAAAACACGCTGGAAATTTCCGTTTCGAACCTAATGGCCAATCGCATTGCCGACATGGACAAGCACGACGTGCCGTGGAAGCGGTTTTACAACGCCAACGTAGCCGCCCGCGATCCCGAAAATCGTGGACGGAATAACTTGTTTTCCGCCGCCAAGTGGGAGCCGCGTCCGTCGGGATTAATCGGGCCGGTTACCCTCACCGCCCTGGAAAAATTTGAACCCTGACACCATTTTGCATGCCCCCGTTAGATCCACAATCTGGTCCGCCGATTAAAGGCATCATTGGCTCCGGCAAAGCCATGCAGGATGTCTATCGCCTTACGCGCCAGGTGGCTCGATCGAATGCCTCGGTATTGCTCTTAGGCGAAACGGGTACGGGCAAGGAATTGATCGCCAAGGCGGTGCATCAACTCAGCACGCGGGGCAGCGGGCCCTTTGTGCGCGTCAATTGCGGCGGGCTGGTGGAGAGCTTGCTGGAAAGCGAATTGTTCGGCCATGTGCGCGGCTCGTTCACCGGGGCTGTGGCCAATCGCACCGGCCGGTTTGAAGCCGCCCACACCGGCACGATTTTTCTGGACGAAATCAACTCCACGACGCAAAAACTGCAAGTGAAATTGCTGCGCGTGCTGCAGGAACGCGAATTCGAACGGGTGGGCGATACGCAAACCATCCGGGTTGACGTGCGGGTCATTGCGGCCAGCAATCGCGATTTGCAGGAACTGGTCGACAAAGAGGAATTTCGCGAAGACTTGTATTACCGGCTGAATGTGGTGCCCGTTCATCTGCCGCCCTTGCGCCAACGGCGGGAAGATATTCCCGAATTGGTCGGACATTTTCTCACCTACTACAATGAGGAGAACGATCGCTACGTGGCGCATGTGGAAAAGCGCGCCTTGGAGGCATTGCAAGATTATCACTGGCCGGGGAATGTGCGCGAATTACAGAATGTAATCGAACGGGCCGTAGTCATGGCCACGGGGGACGAACTCATTTGCGATTTGCTGCCGGCCACGCTGTTGGGCGAAAAGCAGCCCCGCACCAGCCGCATTCGGGGTGCCGATGTCGAAACCCTGACCTACGAATTAGTGCAGCAAGGTTTGAACGGGGCCGGCCCGAACGAAGACAGCCTGTACACGAAAATTGTCAATCGCTTGGAGCGGGAGTTGATCGCCCAGGTGATGACATCGTGCGATAACATTCAAACCAAAGCCGCCACGCGTTTGGGAATCAACCGCAACACGCTGCACAAGAAGTTGAAGGAATACGGGTTGGAAGAGGAAGGAGCGGAAGGGTGAGAGGCAAAGGCAGAAAGCAGAAGGCAGAATGGGGAATGGAAATCAGTGAATGATGAGTAAACTTGGCGTGCGAAAAACATCGGCTGCATTACCGTCGCTGGAAAAAGTGCGCCAGCGGTTGCGGGCGGTCGGCTTGCGCTGCACGGCAGCCCGGCTGTGGGTTATGCAGCAGTTGATTGACGCCACGCGCCCCCTGACGCATGCCCAAGTGGCCGACGTGCTGCGGCCCCGGGGGTTCGATCGGGCGACGATTTACCGGAATTTGATTGAGCTCACCGAGGCCGGCCTGGTGACGCGCGTGGAGCTGGGCGACCATGTATGGCGGTTCGAATTACGGCGAACCGGCGGCGCCCATGAGGGGGATCACCCGCATTTTGTGTGCGTCGATTGCGGCCACGTCACTTGTCTTTCCAGCGTCAGCGTGAACATCAAGCCGACGCCGGGCAGCAAGCAATCGCCCATCGGAAAAATTACTGAGGTGCTGCTGAAAGGGCGCTGCGGGGAGTGCTCTTAGCGGCCAGCACACTTAGCAGACGGTGTTTCTAGCGGGCGGCTTTGAACAGAATTCAACTGACGGCAGCCAGTGCTTGCTCGGATAAGGCTTCAACCGCCAGGCCGTTATGCAAGCGGATTTTGTTGCCGCTCCCCTGCGCCGCTGCCGCCTTGGAGTCTTCGGTGCGCGTGATGAACGTGACTAAATCTTCGCCGGGTTGCGCTTCGGCCGTGCCGCCGCTGATGGTGAAGCGAATATCTTTGTCCATCAGCCGCAGCGGGCAATGCTCCACGGCCACGCGCAGCCGTTCGCCGGCGGCGGATGCATGGGACAGCGCCGTGCCCGGCAACAAAATTCCAAACACGTCGCTTCGGTAGCGAGCAACCACGTCCATTTCACGCATGGCCGCGGTGAGAAATTGGGTGCAGGTGCGGAGGACCAAATTGCCGGCATGCGCGCCGTGCTTTTGGACCAACTCGTCGAATTTGTCGATCGTAATCAGCATCAGTGACAAGCGATTGCCGTGCCGCTGCGCTTCGGACAAGCGGCGATGAATTTCTTCGCAAAAGGCCGTGCGATTGGGCAGGCCGGTTTGGGCATCGGTGCGGGCATCGCCGGACGCCGGCGTGGCCGAAAACAGCAAGGCTGGCTTCGCGGCGGCACTTTTCTCGGCGGCTGACTCTGCCACGGAATGCGCGGGTGACGCCGGCGGAGGCGTGGTGGAACTACGGTAACGCTGCACCTGGTTTCGGCCCCCTTGCTTGGCGGCGTACAACGCTTCGTCGGCACATTGAACCAATGCCGAGGGGGTTTGGCCGGCGGTAATTTCCGCCACGCCAATGCTGGCGGTTACGTTCAATTTTTTCCCTTCGAACTCGCACATGGCCTGTTCCACGCCCTCCCGCACGCGCTGGGCGCATTCCACCGCTTCCGCCAACGGAGTGCAGGGCATGACAATGGCAAATTCCTCGCCGCCGTAGCGAGCGACAAAATCGGCCTTACGGGCCGTAACCTTCAACGTGCGGCCGACCATGCGCAGCACCTCGTCGCCGGCCAGGTGACCGTGCACGTCGTTGAACTTTTTGAAATGGTCGACATCCAGCATCAACAAGGAAAACGTCTCGCCACGGCGTTGATAATCGGCAATGCGCCGCGGCAGCTCCGCATCGAAAGCACGGCGATTGCCCAAGGTGGTCAGGGCATCGGTCAGCGCATTGGTGGCATGCACTTTAATTTGCTCGGCCTGCTGTTGCAGCTTCGATTCGGCCGTGTGCAGCCGCTCTTCCAGTTGCTGATTGGCGGATAGAATTTTGGTGACCGCTTCCAACACCTTGGCTTCGTGAATGCCGCCGCGCGCCTGCCCGGCATTCAGTTGATTGCTGATCGCCTCCACTTGCGAAGAGTGCGCGCCCACGTCGGCTTTTACGCGCTGGGCTAATTCCTGCAAGTTGGATAAAGCGTGCTCGGCCTCGTGCAAATCGTCCTGGTGCTGCTGGGATTTTCCGGATTCTGGCTGAAGCTTAAAGCCGCCCGATCGGCCGCCCCGCAGCCACCACCCTACGCCCATGCCAATCAGCAGTTCCACCAGGGCCATCGCCAGCCCAATCCAAATGAAGGTGCTCGTGACGGTCGACTGCAACGTGCTGGAATCAAGGGGCATGTTCATAGGGGCGTTTTGCTGTTCTCTGCGAACGTTGGCTTGTGAATGACGCGCGAAAATTGCGACCGGCTTGTCACCGCGCAATTTCGCCGCGGACATATTCGGCACGGTTAGCCGCCCATCCCCTGAGTTGCCGGGCGTCCGACGAATATGCCAAAAAACAAAGTTTTTTCTGTTTACACTGGAATCTACGACGACGGCGCGCCGAGTCAAAAGGCAAGGTCGTTTATGGCAGATAAAATTTGCGCAACCGGCCGCTACGATAGGCACAATCCACCCTTCACACGGGGGGTACCGGACCGGGACGGGGTTTTAGGGTGAATTTCGACCTCGGTTTGCTCTGTTCGCGGCTTTTGCGGGAGGAGCTTTTCGGGGCGCCAAAACCCCATTAAAACTGCGGTTCGGGGCAGAAATCGATTGGCTCCGCCGGCCCCGAATCTGTGAATTTATTGCGGTTGCACAAAATAGTATTTGCATTTTGCCCCTGGAACTTGGTACATTACAGGTTGGATTCCCGCCGTGGCTGCGTTCGCTGGCCTTGGAACGGCAGGAGGAGAGGTTTGCGGCCATATTCCCAATTCGGGTAGAAGGCCGATGCAGGGGCTTTAGTTTTTCAACACGCGCCATTGCGCGAGGGTATCAATTATGTCTCGCTCTCGGATGCTTCGTCACGGCTTCACGTTGGTCGAGTTGCTGGTGGTAATTTCCATCATCGGCGTGTTGATGTCGCTGTTATTGCCGGCCATCAATGCCGCGCGGGAACAAGGCCGCATCACGCAATGCAAAAGCAATTTGAGGAACTTGGGTTTGGCAAACTTGGAATGCCAATCAAAGACCAGTCATTATGTCACGGGCGGTTGGGGGCCATTGTGGGTTGGTTTCGCCGACGGTGGGAATGGCGTCAAGCAGCCGGGCGGATGGGTTTATAATTTGCTTCCCTATTTAGATGAAAATAACCTGTACGTTTTGGGACAAGGCTCTAACTCGCTGACCGATGCGCAAATGCAAGGAGACGTTGTCCGACAAGTTCAAACCACGCAAGCCATCATGAATTGCCCCACTCGGCGCGCCGTGCAAGCGTGGAACACGATTATAAATCCGAACATGAATCCGTACGATCCCTTGGCAACCGGCGCCCAGCAAGTTAACTCCTCCACGGTGGCTCGTGGCGATTTCGCGGCCAACGCGGGAGTGCAATATAAAAAGGCATCGGGCACAGGCACCACGGAGACCGAACAACAATTTGGCTGCTTTCTGGATCCGGCGTCAGGTCCCAACAACACCTTCCCCAATACCTATGCCAACGGTGTTGCGGGAACTGGCTTCGATGCAACTTTACGCTGGTCGGGTGTAGTTTTTCAGCGCAGTCTCATCGGTGATGGCAGCGTGCATGATGGCGCTGGCAAAACCTATTTGTTCGGCGAAAAATTCGTCGACCGGAAGCATACCGAAGACGGCGGGTATTTTGGTGACGAAGGAAACTTGTACAGCGGCATGGGGGCCGATAACTACCGTACCACGCTAGTACTCTGGCAAAATGATCCGACCGATACTCAAAACACCGACGGAAGCTTTCCCAGCGATCCGAGCAAGCCCCTTCAGGCTGGAACGACTGCTAATCCCAATGTCGCCATGCTCAACGATCAGGTGGATACTGGCGGCGTGTACGGTTGCTTGTTCGGCAGCGCCCATAGCGGAATTGTGAATTTTGTCTTTTGCGACGGACGGACCACTAGCGTTTCCGTCTCGATCGATCCCTTGACGCATCGCTACCTGGGCGAACGCAACGACGGCAAGATTCTCGACGATGCGACGATCGGGTTTTAATTTCGCAGTTGAATTAACCCGCGTTCGCTGTAGCTCGTTGAAAATAGCCGGACGGCCACGCCGTCCGGTCCGGAAGCTGTGAGCATCCGGCTATGGTCGGCATGCGTCCGCGAGAAATGCTCTAACCGCGCACGGCCTGCAGCACCCGAACGGTGGCCGGCGATTTGTTCAGCACGTAGAAGTGAATGCCCGGCACGTCGGCAGCCAGCAGTTCTTTGACCTGCGCCGTGGCATGCTCCACGCCAATTTCAAACTGGGCGGCTTCATCTTCGCCGGCCGCGGCCAATCGGGCGAGCAAATCATCGGGCAACCGGGCCTTGCAGAGCGAGGTAATTCGCTGCACTTGCGCCAAATTGGTAATTGGCAAAATGCCGGGCACCAGCGGCGCGGCAATGCCCAGTGTCTGGTACGCTTTGCGGAAGCGGAAGAAATCGGCGTTATCGTAAAACACTTGCGTAATGACCACTTCGCCCCCGGCCGCCACTTTGCGGTGCAGATTTTGTAAATCGACTTCCGGGCTGGATGCTTCCTGGTGTGTTTCCGGATAGCCGGCCACGGCGATGCCAAATTGCGGGAATTCACGGCGAATGAGCGCCACCAATTCGTTGGCGTAGCGCAAACCGCCGGCCACCGGCTGGAAGGTAGTTTCGCCTCGAGGCGGGTCGCCACGCAGCGCCACAATGTTTTCGATTCCCTGCTGACTGGCCGCTTGCAAATACGACCGCAATTGCTCGACGGTTGCGGCCACGCAGGTTAAGTGCGAAGCCACCGAGCAACCATGGCGGCGGCGCACCTGGCTGACAATTTCCAGCGTTTTATCGCGCGTGCTGCCGCCGGCTCCATACGTGCACGTGACCAGGCTGGGCCGAAAGGCCATTAATTCTTCCAGATTTCGCCACAGGGCTTCCTCGCCCGCCAGCGTTTTGGGCGGAAACAACTCGAACGACAGGGCCAGCTTCCCGGGTGTGTAGGCTTGGGCGAATTTCATGGATCTAGTTTAACCGCGGAGACGCGGAGACGCGGAGACGCAGAGTAGCAGATTTTATAAGGAAGCCAGGAAAGCAGGAAAAAGGCAGAGAGAAGCAATGGAAATTTTTATTCGCCTGCATCGGCGTTCCAACTCATCATTCCTGGTTTCCTGGCTTCCTTAGAGGCTGTTTCAAAACTGGGCTTCCATAAAGGGTGGCTGGGGTCGAGTGCCGCCGAGCCCCCAGTAAATGGGCTGCTGGGGGCT
>DASRSD010000096.1 GCA_035656635.1 Pirellulales bacterium | reverse complement strand
CAGTTGCGAATCGTGGAATGGGTATCGCCCCAGCACGCCGGAAATATGTTCCGGCTGCGGATCAGGGTCCAGCACCAAATCGACTTCCGGCTCCGGCTTGTCTTCCTCGCCAAACGCATCGTGCAGCAAGTGATCCAAAATTTTTCGATTCAAAACGGTGCGCTGCTTGTAGTCCGCGGTAAAAGCGTCCAGTGCCGGCTTGTCGGGCGTGTCGGAATAGCCCATGCGAATGGCCAGCCGCCGCAATTCCTGGTTCGAAGTGGGCAATAAATGCGTTTGCAAATCGAACATCAGTTGCAGCCGATGCTCGGTCTTGCGCAGGAAGGCGTAGTTTTCCTCCAAAATGCCGCGCTCCTGCCCCGTGAGGCATCCGCCCCCTTCCAATAGCGCAATAGCTTCGAGCGTGTTGCCGGTGCGCAATTCCGGCAAATCGCCGCCGCTTAACAATTGCAGAAACTGAATGGTGAATTCGATGTCGCGAATGCCGCCGTGGCCGGTTTTTACATTCCGCAAATCGGCCCCTTCGGTTTTTACATGGTGTTCGATTCGCCGCTTCAAAGCTTTAATGCCGGCAATATCGGCCCGGCTCAGGTAGCGGCGATACACCCACGGTTCCAGGCGGTTCAAAAATTCCTGGCCAAAATCGGCGTCCCCCGCCGCCGCCCGCGCTTTCAAAAACGCCTGCCTTTCCCAGGTGCGCCCCGAAACATCGTAATAATGCAGCGCACTTTCCAAGTTAGGCACGGTAGGGCCATGCTGCCCTTCCGGCCGCAAACGCAAATCGACTCGATAGGCGGCGCCCAACGGCGTCAATTCCGTGAGCAGCTTGATGATGTCGCGCGCCAAGCGGTCAAAAAATTCCACGTTTGCCAGCGAACGCTGACCATCGGTGGCGCCTTCTGCCTCGTACAAAAAAATCAAATCGATGTCGCTGGAATAATTCAGCTCGCCGCCGCCGAGCTTCCCCATCGCCAGCACCGCAAATCGGCAGCGCTGGCGATCCGGCCCGCGCGGCACTCCGCGCTTGCGCTCCAGCGAGGCCCGGGCAAAACGATACGCGGCTTCCACAATGGCATCGGCCAGATAGGAAATTTGGGCCGTGACAATTTCCAGCCGCTGCCCGCGGATGATGTCGCCATAGGCAATTCGCAAAGTTTCGCGACGTTTGAAGCGCCGCAGGGCGGTCATGACTCCTTTTTCATCGTTCAGGGCCGCCACTTCGGAGCACAGCTCGTCGATAAGCACGTTGCGCGCCACCGGCTGGCCTTCGGTCATGCGCAACAGGTCGTACGCCTCGGAATCGGTCACCAGCAAATCGCTAAGATACTGGCTGGTCGAAAAAATTTGCAGCAAAATCGGCAGCCCTTCCCGATCGCGCTCGAACAGCGTGGCAATCGAAAGCGGATTGCGCACCGTGGCCACAAACCGGTCCAAATTATTGAGCGCCATGTCCGGATCGCTCAGCCGCGGCAACTGCTCGGCCAACTGCTCGCACATGTTGGCCAGCAAATCCAGCGGAATGCCCGCCACCGCCATCCGCAGCAGTGCGGCATGGGCCCGATCTACGTCGTCCAATTTCCAAGCGCCCAGCCAGCGGCCGGCTTCTTGCGGATGATCCAGATACTGGCGAAGTTGGTCGATTTCCATGGAAAGTGCCATTATGCACAAAAAGATGGCAATAAATCCAGAACCGAACTGCACAGCACCCCGTCATTTTTGTCAAGGTTGAGCGCGGATTGCAGGTTCATTACTCTTTAATCATTGCGATGGCCCGCATCCGCTACACTGATTTCTAGGTCGTTCACAAAAATCGGGCAACTGAGCTTTTGCGTTAGGCAACAATGATGCCGGGTGAAACGTCAAGCATACGGAAACTGTGTCGTCAGCTCCGTCGAGCGCGGCCGGTATCGTTCCCACGTGCTGGCGAACGACTGGTAGCTCCTGACAAACACGGCGTTTATATCATTTTTGCGCCGCGAGGTGTCGTGGTCCACGTAGGCCATACATTGCGGGGCAAACAAGGCCTGCGTCAGCGCCTGAACAATCATCTCCACGGATCATCATCATTCGTTAATCAATTCCTTAATCACGAAGCATCAAAGCTTCGCGAAGGATACAAGTTTTCATACGTCGAGGTATCAGATGCACGAACGCGGGCGCTCCTCGAGGCACTTGCCGTCGGCACACTTTGCCCCAAGCATCTTGGCGTCGGTGAGAATGCTGCCTAACGAGACGCTGCAGTAGACCCGCCAACCCAAACGGCGGTTTGTCTTCTTGTGTTCTTCGTGGCTATATTGCTATAATCCCGCCACTTGATTCCGGCGGGCAACTGAGCTTTGTCGTTAGGCCGTTCAAGTACTGGAGGTCAGGTTATGGATCGCGCGCGACGGCTAGCTGTCCTCCGACGTGATGGTTTCCGCTGCCAGGCATGCAGGCGAAAAGTCCTCGGTCAGGTCCATCATATCTTTGCTCGCGGGCAGGGTGGATCCGATGCACTCTGTAATCTTGTGACCTTGTGTGGTCGGTGTCACATGTTAGTAAGCCCGATCGCGGTCACCAAGCTGATGGCGTACTTCAAGCTGGACGAACGTGAGATACTCGTGCGGCGTGCGCGGGTTGAGCTAGCCATCCACACGTGGGTACTGAGCAACTCGGCCGATCCACAATGTCCGCCATCAGAGTCGCTAACACGTAAATTGCTGAACAAACCTTCAAAGCAGCGCCGGCGCGCAGGGTGCGTTTGGAACCCAGCCGAGGACAGCGCACTTCTCGAAGAATTTGACGCGGGGCTCTCCCTCGAGGAAATCGCAACTCGCCGAAGGCGTGGTGTGTTCGCAGTCCAAGTGCGACTTCACAAGCTTGGCCGTAATCCAGCGCCTGCGACGGCCTAGCGCGTAGCTGCAGTTGACCAACGATGAAGGCAGCGGCACTACCGCCCTGGCGCTCGGCTGACTCCCGTCAGCCGTGCTCGGTTGCTGGTTCTTGACGCAATATCGCTTTGTTGCTCACATCCGATATACTGATTTTCGATCTGCTTGCGGTCGGCTGAAACTCGGCACAGGAGCGTGATGCCATGAACGAACTTCCCGCCGTCATTCTGGAGCAAGATGCTCGTTTTCCTACCGGCATGTGGACTGG
Organism: Pirellulales bacterium; assembly: GCA_035656635.1. NCBI lineage: Bacteria > Pseudomonadati > Planctomycetota > Planctomycetia > Pirellulales > Pirellulales bacterium. Next base: position 3,050 of record DASRSD010000096.1, on the reverse strand, counting down.
CTTCTTCTTGCAATACTGGTGGCCCGGCCGGCATACGACCGATCTCGATTTGACCTGCGGCGGCGGCCAATTAAGCGGACGGGGAAGCGATGCCGTCGGCGGGTATACCATGCAGGGAAGTTACGATGTCGCTACCGGCAAGTGCGAGTGGATCAAGCACTACATTGGCCGGCACTCGGTCGTTTATCGCGGCATCAACAACGGCAACGGCATGTGGGGTGTGTGGGAAATCCGGCAATTGGGCGGCCTGTATACCGACCGCGGCGGTTTTCATCTGTGGCCGAAAGGACAGGATGTGAGCGCCGAATCCGACGATGCCGAACAAGCCCTGCTGCAAGTGATGCGCAAGGAATTCGGCAGCAAAGCCTTCCGTGCCGCGCGGGCCTTGCTGGTTCTGGCCGGAATCGGCGGCGGAGTAGCACTGCTCTGGAACTATCTTTTGGGTTACTAATTTAACGAATTAGGGAGAATTGCATGCCCAACGTTCAGCGCATTACGCCGTTTTTGTGGTTCGATACGCAGGCCGAAGAAGCGGCCAAATTTTACACCGGCATTTTCAAAAACTCCAAAATCACCAAGACCGCGCATTACAGCGAGGCGGGAAAAGAATTTCACGGCAAGCCTCCCGGCAGCGTGCTGACCGTCGGCTTCGAGCTGGAGGGGCAGCACTTCACGGCGCTCAACGGCGGCCCGCAGTTTAAATTCACCGAAGCCATTTCGTTCGTCGTGCATTGCGAAACGCAGGCCGAAGTCGATCACTACTGGGAAAAGCTCGGCGCCGGCGGCGATCCGGCCGCCCAGCAATGCGGCTGGCTGAAAGATAAATTCGGCCTCTCGTGGCAAATTGTGCCCAACCAATTGATCGCCTTCCTGACCGACCCCGACAGAGCCAAAGCCGGCCGCGTCATGCAAGTGATGATGGGCATGAAAAAGCTCAACATTGCAGCGCTGGAAAAAGCCGCCGCAGGATAGTTTGCGGCAGGCTGGTTTGCGGCGTGGCCAACCGTGCCGTTTTCTGGGCGCCCGAAGAGGTGAATCAATGTGCTGGCGGCAATTCTTGTTGATTGGCATACTGGCGATTGCGGGTTGCGGTAGGCAAACGGTAACCCGAAGTTCAAAAGCCCGTATTGGGACTGACCAAAGAAGCAAATAATCCGAAGATGCTAAAGAGCGCGTGAAAGAATCTGCGTGATCATACGTCGAATGCGCTGTATAGTTCTGCTACTTACTCCAAGCTTTTTTGAGATTTCGCGGTCGTTTCTGCCTTCCAACTGCATGCTTAAAACAAGCATCTGTTGCGGTGTTAGAACGCTTTTCAGAAATTCGCGAATATCTAATGAAGCCAAGGGGTCATTGCTTTCTGGCACCTTTGGATCGCTTGTTAGAGGAGAACTGCGGCGGTGCGAGAACCGAGCTGAATATCCGATTTCAGCCAGTAAGCGCTGTCTTACTCGTCCCAAGGCACGCTGAACATCATCCCGAAGCAACTCGCGCGTGTTGGTACACTTTTGCTCTAACAATTCAATGGCGACAAGCGATAAGAAGTCTTCTTGAACATTGGCAGGCAGTCTCTGTGTATTCCACGCCACGAGCGATCGGAACCAATCAGGAACTCTTTCACTGACCCCGGACGCTGCCGACCAGAGAGCATCCAAGTAAGAAGACATGAGTTAATCGTCTTGGCTCATTGCCTTTTCGACGCCACAGTAATCAAATTTTGTAAACACGACAGTTTGCTTGACTCGATTCACTTGATAATACGCATATAATTCGACTTGAACATGGCCAAGGCACAGGATTTCCCGCGTAGCTGCATGCTGTTTCCAGGGAGCCTGTAGTTTCGCAAAATGGATCATTGCTAATAGCTTTTCCTTAGCCGACGCATTCCTGAATTGTTGTATGACATATCGCCAATCCGCATCCTCTGTTGGCTCGCTGGATGAAATCTCGTCTAGTAGTGCATCGAACTTAATGGATGCCAACTGTCTCCCTCTTGAGGCAGCGGCAACTAGCGCATCGGTCCACTGTTTTGCCGTATCGCATGCTTCCCGTCCATACGTGCTACAGAACCAATTAAATTCTTTTGCAGCGTCTGGCAAAACCTGCTTGCGGTAAGGCATTGATCGCCTCCCTGCGTGCCCAATTTAGTCCTAGTAATACTATCCAGTCTATTCCCAATCTTCTGGTTCTTGCGTTTCGAGCCGTTCTTTTATTTCAGCCAAAATATTGGGATTTTCGGCCAACCTTGTGGCGACGCGCTTAGCGATCATTTCCTTTGTCATCTCTGGCGAGATTGCCGCAAACAGAACCTCAGACTCAGAAACAATCACGGAAACTTGACCTTCCTTTATAGCGCTTAAAACCGCCTGGCGAAATTCTACTAGACTGGTATAGCTGTCAAAATTGAGTGTCAACATGGTCCAATCTCCCAAAGGTACTAAAAATGCCCTCCCACACTAATAAGGAGTATTCCGGGCATAAGTTACGCCAAATAATCATCGTTTTGATAGACATAAATCCTTTGTGGCATACCGCTTGGGAGATATTTTGGCGAGGATTTATGATAGTGTACAACTAGTGTACAATGGTTCTTCTAAGCCCGTTATCCCCCACCCATCGGCTACAATGCGGGGTATGGGAACACCCGAAGAACTGCTCGACAAGGTTACAGACTGAGAATCTTTCATCGCGTTTATAAAAGCCCTGGCGGCCCAGTCTCAAAGTTCCTCGGCAGTCGATACAGGTTGGCAGAATAGCGTCATTGCAAGCTACTTGTATGCAGCCCTCGATTACTTTGAGCATAAGCCGCTTCATACCCCCGAGTCAGTTCCAAGCTGGAAAATGTTCGCCGACTTCCTCTACTGCGGAAAGATCATTGAGTGAATTAGCGGGCAAAACCACTATATAAAGGCTTTGCCTAAAAAAGACGACTTGCCTCAAAAGTCGAGTGTCTGCCTCAAAAGTCAATGTCGAATTGTTCTAACTCGCAGCCCCAATTCCATATTGACTTTCTTCAAAGCCTTTGCTCGTCCACTTTTCTCGGTAATCTT
>DASRSD010000095.1 GCA_035656635.1 Pirellulales bacterium | reverse complement strand
TGCCGCCCTCAATGGCCTACGAATGGACGGACCTGGCGTATTTGCAACTGCAAGCAGGGAACAGCGCCATGTGGTTTTTCGCTTTGGCGGTGCTGTTTGTGTTCTTGGTGTTAGCGGCGCAATACGAAAGTTGGTCGCTGCCGCTGGCGGTCATTTTGGTGGTTCCCATGTGCTTGTTGTTTTCCGTGACGGGCATTCAGGCGGCGGGGAACGACGTGAACATTTTTACGCAAATTGGTTTTGTGGTGCTGGTCGGGCTGGCCAGCAAGAACGCAATTCTGATCGTCGAGTTCGCCAAGGTGCAGCGCGAAAACGGCATGTCTCGCCGCGAGGCCACGTTAGATGCCGTGCGGCTGCGGTTGCGCCCTATTTTAATGACTTCCTTCGCGTTCATCCTCGGCGTGGTGCCGCTGGTAGTGGCCAGCGGCGCAGGAGCCGAAATGCGCCGCACGCTGGGAATTGCCGTATTCAGCGGCATGCTGGGCGTAACCTTGTTCGGCGTGTTTTTGACGCCAATTTTCTTTTATGTCATTCAGGGCTGGAACGACCGCCATCCAAAAAAACGGCACGTTCCGGCGGTCGAATCTCAGCAGCCGCCATACGCTGCGCCGGAATGATTGCCAAATAGGCTAGCAGCGCTTGCACCCTGCATCGGTAAACTTTCGCCTGCAGGCGGCATGTAAGCCGGATGTTGCACAATCTTGGCAATATATATGGCGCTAGCAGCCCGCTGCAGATTCGAGTTTGCCGGAAGTGTCGATGATTCCAATTGTGCGGATGGTAGTAACTCTGCCGATTCCGAAAACTCATCGAGTCTTCCGTGTTCACAGTTCCATTGGAAGAACGTAGTGCGCAGCGGCGCGGACTAATTAGCAACACCGAAATCGCCCGCCGGCGACGGAGGTGGCTAGCCACATGCGCTCTGATGCTGTTTTTTCTGACCGGCTGCACTTCGTGGCGCGATTACATTCACAACGGCTTCAAAGTTGGTCCCAATTACGGTCGCCCCGCCGCACCGGTGGCCCGGCAATGGATCGACGCCAACGATCTGCGCGTGAAAACCGACGAAGACGACATGTGCCAGTGGTGGACCGTCTTCAACGATCCGGTTTTGAACGACATGGTTTGCACCGCCTATCATCAAAACCTAACGCTGCGCGAAGCTGGATTCCGAATTTTGGAAGCCCGGGCACAGTTGGGAATTACTATTGGCAATTTATTTCCGCAAACGCAAAACGCAACCGGCAGCTACCTGGCCATTGCCAACAGCCAAGAAACGGCGCAAGGCATCAATGGGTTTGGGCAGCAGTTTTTCAACCAATGGAATTTTGGATTCAACTTGGCGTGGGAGCTGGATTTTTGGGGTCGTTTCCGCCGGGCGATCGAAGAAAATTCCGATTTGCTCGATGCCTCGGTGGAAGATTACGACGGCGCCTTGGTCACGCTATTGGGCGATGTGGCCACGGCCTATGTGAACATGCGCACGTTGGAACAGCGCATTAAATACGCCGAAGACAACGTGAAGATTCAAAAAGACACGCTGGATATCGTCGAAGCCCGCTTCAAAGTCAGCACAATCAGCGAGCTGGATGTCGATCAGGCGCGAACGACGCTGGAAGCCACCGAAGCGGCCATTTCCGAATTGCAAATTGACCTGCGGCAAACCATCTTGCAGCTTTGCACCCTGATGGGCATGCCGCCGGAAGATTTGCTCGCCCGCGTCGGCAAGGGGCCCATTCCCACGACGCCAAAAGATGTGGCCGTGGGCATTCCGGCCGATTTGCTGCGTCGCCGGCCCGATGTGCGCGCGGCGGAGCGCCGGTTGGCGGCCCAGTGTGCGGCAATCGGCATTGCCGATTCGGAATTCTATCCGCACATTTCAATCGTGGGCACACTCGGCTGGAGCGCACAAAACTTAGGTCATTTATTCGAGCCGGCGGCGCTCAATAGCAACGTGGGCCCTTCGTTCCAGTGGGATTTGCTCAATTACGGACGGCTGCTGAACAACGTCAAGCTGCAAGACGCGTCCTTTCAAGAATTGTTGGCCACCTACCAACAAAGCGTGTTGAACGCCAATCAAGATGTCGAGAACGGTTTGGTCACCTTCTTGCGCGGGCAGGAACGGACCGCTCACCAGCAGGCTTCGGTCAATAGCGCGGTGCAGGCGGTCAACATCGCGCTGAAGCAATATCAAGCGGGCACCGCCGATTTCACCACCGTGACGCAAGTCGAGCAAATTCAGGTGCAGCAGCAAGATTTGCTCGCCCAGGCCGAAGGGGAAATTGGAACGGGGCTAATTACCGTTTATCGCGCACTAGGGGGTGGATGGCAAATTCGCCTGCAGGGCTGCAATGAAGAATTACCGCCCCCGCCAGACGTAATGTATGCGCTGCCGCCAACACTGGAAACCGTGCCCATGCCTCGGCCGGCCAGTCCTCAATCGTCTGGCACGCAATCACCGAGCACACAATCGCCGGGCACACAATTGCCAGCGACACAGTCGCCCGGAGCATCACCACCCAGCTCGCAGTCGCCAAGCTCGCAACCATTGGAGCTTCCCAGACCGTTGCCACCGCCGCGGCGGCCGGGTGCTTCGCCATTGCCGGGATTGCCGTCCCCATTGCCCCCGCTTTCGACAACACCAAGCTACAACTGGTGGTCGTCGAGACAACAAAACGGCCTGCCTGTTGGGCCAGCATTGGCACCAGCGGTTGGCATGCCCGCAGGGATGCCGCAAGCACAATCGCAACTGCCGCTGGGCGCGACATCGCAAAATGCCTCACCGCCGCCTGATTCGGCGGGCTTCTTGCAAAACTCTGATTCGCAAATCACTATGGCGACGACCACTCGGCCTGCAACTTCCCCAATGACGACTTACCCGATTGTCCCCTCAATAGCCACTCCGGCAACGGCCACTCCGCCGGTGGCGACAGGCGTTTTGGCATTGCCCGCTCCGCCGAATGCGGCGCAATATCGCTAACGGACCACAACATGGGACGGATGCCCCTCAATTTTCCGGCGCGAACGGTGGCGTGCTTGGCACTGGTCGCCCTGGGCAGCGCCGCCTTGGGCGCAATGGCCACGGCGGCGCCGCCCAGCCATGGCTGGTGGTTTTGTCCAGGCATTTCGTTGTATCGCCCGTGCCTGATTTGTCCGAACGATTACTGTCCCAAGCCGACGCCTTGTCCGCCTTGTTCGGTTTGCTGCTTCGGACCGAACGATTATTGCTGCAAACCGTTGCCCTGCACGCCGCCGTATTGTGGTTTCGGCTGCGACGATTATTGCTGCAAGCCACCGCCGGAAATTTCGCCGTGTTATACGCCTCCAGGATCGACTTGCGGCTCGCCCGATCGTCCATACTGCCCTGGCAGCAACACAAATTCTTGCAGCCTAAGCTCGCCCAATCCGACGAGCGCAAAACCATAAAAAACAGGGGACCAATTGGATTTTTTGGGTGGCTGGGGTCGAACGAAGTGAGCACCCAACGGCTCAACTTCCGGGGGCTCGGCGGCCTCGACCCCGGCCACCCATTCGTTTTCAATTCAAATAACGCGAAAAATAGGCTGCAGTTCTAAACCGGCTTGCGCAGCAGTTTCTCAACCACATTTCCGGCCACGTCGGTCAGGCGAAAATCACGCCCTTGATAACGATAAGTCAGCCGTTTGTGATCTAGCCCGAACAAGTGCAGCATGGTGGCATGCAGATCGTTAATTTCCATGCGATCTTCAACGGCGTTCCAGCCAATTTCGTCGGTAGCGCCAATCACTCGACCGCCGGGCACTCCGCCGCCGGCCATCCAAACGGAAAAACTCCCCGGATGATGATCACGACCGCTCACTTCGCCGCCGGCGGAACGATTTTCGCCCACCGGGGTGCGGCCAAACTCGCCGGCCCACACCACCAGCGTGGTATCTAACAGTCCGCGCTGTTTCAGGTCCTTAAGTAATGCGGCAATGGGCTGATCGACCGTTTTACACAGCCGCGTGTGGTTGGGAACCAAGTTGAAGTGCGCATCCCAATTGCCAAAATAAATGTTGACAAACCGCACGCCCCGTTCAACCAGCCGGCGCGCCAATAAGCAATTGCGGGCAAAGCTTTTTTCCTCGGCATCGACGCGGTTCATGCCATACGCTTCCCGTGTCGCGGCAGATTCGCCTGAAAGCTCCGTCAATTCCGGCGCGGCAGATTGCATGCGGAAAGCCAATTCGTAATTGGCAATGCGGGTGAGAATTTCGGGATCGCCCACTTGCTCATAATGCTGCCGATTCAATTCCGCCACCGCGTCAAGACTAGAGCGGTGGGCGGCGGCATCCAAGCCGGCCGGATTGTCGACATTCAAAATTGGCGGGCCTTCGCTGCGAAACAGCACACCTTGATAATCGGACGGCAGAAAAGCGTTGGACCAATTTGACGAGCCGCCATCGGGCTCGGGCCCCGTCTTAAGCACCACGTAGCCGGGCAGGTTTTCCGAGGGGCTGCCCAAACCGTACACCAGCCAAGACCCCAGCGGGGGGCGGCCGACGCGCATGAAGCCGGTATTCAGCAAAATTTGGGCCGGCCGATGGTTGAACGATTCGGAGTGGAGTGTGCGCACCAACGCAATATCGTCGGCGCAACCGCCGATTTGCGGCAAAAGCTCGGAAAACTCCAGGCCCGATTGCCCATGCTTTTGAAATTTGAACGGTGATGCTTTCAGTCGGGCGGTCTCTTTCTTGACGAAGGCAAATTGCGCATTGGCCAAGAGAGATTCGGGAATGGGTTGGCCATCGAGTTCCGTGAGCCGCGGCTTGGGATCGAACAGATCGAGCTGGCTCGGCCCGCCCCACATGAAAAAGAAAATACAATTGGTGGCCGTGGGCGCGAAATGAGTTTTGCGCGGCGCCAGGGGATCGCTTCTGCCGCTTGAATCGGCTGCCAACAAACCTTCGCTGGCCATGAGACTGGCCAGAGCAATGCCGCTGAGCCCACGAATGCCGCCGGCCAACAGGCTACGACGACTAAGCACCGGTTGCTGTCCTAAAATTTCCAGCATGGTTCATTCTCGGGTAATGGTTTCGTCAAGATTGAGCACGGTGCGCGCCACGACAAACCAAGCGGCTGCCTGGGCGGCGTCTGACAATTTGGGATCAACCTGTGCCAGCTTTGCCGCTTCCTCCGGTTGATTGCGGTATTGTGCTGCGACATCGTCGAACAACTTGACGAGCCTGTTTTGCTCCGCTGCCGTGGGCTCGCGCGAAAGGCAACGTTGGAACAATATCGAAATTTTTTGGGCCGTTGTCTCCTCCGCAGAAGCTTCAACGGAAACGGCGGCGGATGCTGGGCCATTCAGACTTTTTCCCAAAGCTCGCGTCGCGGCCACCACAACCGAATCATTCATTAAATCGAGCGATTGAATGGGCGTATCTGTCCGGCGGCGAAGGGGACAACTGGCGGCGCCATCGGGGGCATCGAGCGCGACCAGCAGCGGAGAGGGATCGGCGCGCTTCACGATGGCGTACATGCCGCGGCGGTAAATTTCGCTGGGCGATTGCGGCGCAAGCTGTGGTTCCCAATCGTCGGGAATATCGTCGGGCGACGGCGTAGCAGAAAATCCGCGCCCGCCGATTTGCTCGTTCAACAACCCGCTAACTGCAAGGATGGTGTCGCGGACCGCTTCCGCTTCCAAACGAAAGCGATTTTGCCGGGCGAGCAAACGGTTCTGCGGATCGCGTTCCGCCAATTCGCTGCGCGCTGCCGAGCTTTGCCGATACGTGGCCGAAGTGACGATGCGGCGGATCATCGCTTTGCGGCTCCAACCGCAGCGGATGTATTCACTGGCCAACCAATCGAGCAATTCGGGGTGCGCAGGAGCATCGCCCTGCATGCCGAAATCTCCCGGCGTATCGACCAAGCCCACGCCGAACAAATGCTGCCAGCAATCGTTGGCGGCCACGCGCGCCGTTAACGGATTGGCCGGATCGACCAGCCACTCTGCCAAATCCAAACGCGTCAGACGATGCGGTGATAATTGGACATCTTCCTCGTCATCCTCTTTTTTCGGCGCAGCAGGTGCGGAAATGGGTGCACCTTTGCTAAATGCCGACAGCAACGCCGGTTCGACTTTATCACCTGGGCGGCGGAAATCGCCCCGGAGATGCACGAAAGTTTCGCGCGGAATTGTGCGCTCGCAGATGCTTTGCGCGGCATAGGTACCGCAGAGCTTGGCAAAGTTGGCGCGGGCCGAATTCCAGTCGTGTAGCGCCGCATTTTCCGGTTGAGAAATCGATTGATAATACCGCTGAAGTGCGGCCTGATCGTCCGAGGTCCTATGGGTAGGAGGCAAATCGACCAAGTGGCGAATTTCGTCGGGCACAACGGGGCCAGCCAGTTGCTGGGGATCGCAATCGGTGACTGAAATTCGAAACCGAGCCAGGTTGTTGCCGCTGCCCGTGTATTGCTCCAATCGCACAACAAGGCGTCCGCCATCAGGCACATCTAGCGGCTTGGATAAAACAAACACCGCGGCGTGGGGAACACCGATTTGATCCAGCGCCCAACCGGCGGTTTCGCCGCACGGGATGGCGTCGGCCGCGGCAAATCCGCTTTCGCAATAATCTGCCTGAGCTGATGCAATTTCTGCTTTCACCAGCGGCAAGGATTTATCGGCCTGGCCCACTTGCACTGAGATGCCGGTTAACACGGCGCGCTGGTCGGCGCCACGACCCGGGCCACGGTCAAACCGGTACGGATTGCACAGCGATTCAACGCGAATCGCCGTCAGTTTATGCACTGGCGCTTTGCAGGCAATGGTATACGAATCGGTGCTCGACAAACGGCCGTCGACAAACAGTGAGCCATTATCGAGCGGATGCAACGTGGCAAAGTGTGCGGAGCGAAATGAAGGAAGTTCTAGCTCATGGGGAGTTTTCCACACGGGCGGCTGCGCGGCAACTTTTGCTTCCCACTGCGATTGCCCCTCGGTGCCCGCGGCCAAAAACTTGTCGCGGGCCGCTTCCAATGGTTGCCGTGCGGCAGCCAGTTGATTTGCATCGTTGGTTCGCGGAGCGTCGATCAGGCAATTTTCCAGACTGTCGAAGAACGCATACAGGCTATAAAAATCTCGCTGCGAAATCGGGTCGTATTTGTGCGCATGGCACTCGGCGCAACCAAGGGTCAAACCCAGCCAGGCTGTGCCAACGGCGGAAGTGCGGTCGAGGGTGGTTTTCACGCGCTCGGCTTCCAAATCGATGCCCGCTTCGTGATTGGACAGCGCATTCCGTTGAAAACCAGCGGCAATGCAGGTTTCTGTAGTAGCATTGGGCAACAAGTCGCCGGCGATTTGTTGGATGGTGAATTGGTCGAACGGAAGATCGCGATTCACCGCTTCGATGACCCAATCGCGCCAGCGCCAAGCAAAGGGCCGATACAAATCGATGGCACAGCCGCTGCTGTCGGCGTAGCGGGCGCGATCGAGCCAGTGCCGGCCCCAGCGTTCGCCGAAATGGGGCGACGCAAGCAGCCGATCGACCAAGCGCTCGTAGGCATCGGGGCGCGCATCGGCGAGAAATTCATTCACGTCTTGCGGCGCCGGGGGGAAGCCGAGCAAATCGAAACTCAACCGGCGAATGAGCGTTTGCCGGCTGGCTTCCGGCGACGGCGAAATGCCTGCGTGCTCCAGTTTGGAAAGCACAAAGGCATCGATTTCGTTGCGCACCCAGGCCTGATTTTGCACCGCCGGCGGATCGATGCGGCGCACCGGTTGATACGACCAATGCATCAAGCGCGGATCACCGTCCGATGCATTCGACGAATTGGCCGGCCAGTTTGCGCCGCCGTTAATCCAAGCGGCAAGGGTCGCTACTTCCGCGCTCGTTAGTCGTTCGCCTTTAGGCGGCATGACGGTGTCGCCTTTGCCACTGACGTATTCGATCAGCAGTGAATCGGCGGCGTGCCCGGGCCGAATATCAACGCCGCCATCGCCTCCCTTCAAAGCATTGGCAGCGACATCCAGCCGCAACCCACTTTCTTGCTTCTCGGCGCCATGACACTTATAGCAATGGGCCGATAGGATGCCCTGGGCCGAGGAAATAAGATCGGTCGATACCGGTGGCGCAGCGTCAGCAGCCAGAGATGCAGCGCACCATCCAGCCACGATCGCCAGACCGACCATCCAGATTGGCGGAACGCATCGGTCGAACATGGAAGCCTAACGACGGTGGGACCGCACGAACACTGGCGATCGCGGGATGAAATTCGCACAGGCTCGCGCGGTTGGAGCGCAGTATACCGCCCTGGAACGCCGCTTACAAAGAGATCTGGTTGGCCGGTGGTCGCCTAATTTGGCCACTCCACAATGTAGCGACGGCTGTCCTCAGCCGTCTGTGGCCATGGGTGATGACCCGCTTTTCAAGGGATTTTTTGCTTTGAACGCGGGGGTTTATTGCTATAATGAACCCGGGCTAAAGCTGCTGATTTTGGGGAAAAGCAGCCTGCGGAATTCTTTCCGCAGGGCGTGGAACTGGGATGAACAAGCACCGAACGATTGCCTGCATGCGCGCAAATTTCAAATTCTATGCGCTGGGGTTTTATTTCTTAGCGGCGGCCTGGCTGGCGGCCGGAATGAACGTTGCTCACGCCGCCGCGCCGGTGATTTTACCAGCGGCTCCCATGCTGCCGACGATTGCCTCCACCGTTTATAACGTCACGGTCTCCAATCCCGCGATCGATGGCGGCGCGGTGGCCACCACGGGCAGTTCGAACAACGCGGCGGTCATCAATGCGTACATCAGTTACGTCTCGTCCCACGGCGGCGGTATTGTGCAACTGCCTACTCCGGCGTCTGGAACCTCAATTTACAAGTCAGGCATGCTTACCATGGCGAGCAATGTGAACTTGCAAATTGGGACGAACGCGATCCTTCAAGCCTCTACTGCCGGCGCCACGCTAATTACGACCCCTTCCTCCAACACTTCGAACATGGCGATTACCGGCGGCGGCATCATCGATGGCCATGCGACAGCCACCAGCAGCAATAACTTGGTAAGCCTTCAGAAAGTAACCAACCTGCTCATTTCGGGCGTAACCATCGAGAACGCCGGCCACGAACATCTTGTTCCCGAAAAAGACACCAACGTTACGATCAGCAACGTGAACATCAACGACGACTTTTCCATCGCCAACAGCACGGCCAAAACATATTTGGACAATACCGATGCCATTGACTACTCGGGCAGCAATTTCTTAATCAAGGGTTGCACCATTGCCGCCGGCGATGACGATATTGTCGCCAAGCCCGCCAGCACCGCGTGCAACAACATTGTGATCAGCAACAACACCATCATTTCCGGTCATGGCATTTCCATTGGCGGCGGCACGGCCGCTGGCGTTTCGAACATGATTGTGGCCAATTGCACGTTCAATCCGGCCCTGGGCAATAACCCCAGCAAAAACAGCATTCCCTACGGATTGCGGATGAAGGCCGAAGATGGGAATGATCCCAATCAGACCCAATCGGGCGACGTAGGCGGCGGGCTGGCTCACCCGTTACAGAACGTGAAATACATTAACATTACGATGACCAACGTGAAAACCCCGATCGCTATCGAAAGCTTTTACGACGGAGGGGACACTTTTGCGCCCAATCCTACCGACAGCGGAAGCTATACGTATGGTTCTGCAACACCGACCGACATCAGCACCGATACGCAATCTCCCCTGTGGTACAACATCTCCTATGAAAATGTGACCGCCACCGGCGCCACGAATGTTGCTCGAATTAACGGGCTCAATGCCACCACCGATCCGGTAAATAAACTGTATGCCAACGCCTTGGACGGTTTGGCGTTCAGCAACGTGCACCTTACCGGCAGCGCCGACATGCAGTTGTATTACGGAGCCGATGTCGATCTTTCGGGATTAACGGTTACTGCTCCGCCTTCCGATTTGTTCGGGCTGACGAATTCAACGACCGGTGCGCCGCCATTGCTGGCCGGCGACTTCAATCGTGATGGCCACGTGAATTCTTCCGACATCAACGCCATGCTGGTGGCATTGACGAACTTACCGGCCTACGAAGCCTCGCACGGAAATCTGACGACGGTGCAAATGGACGTGATCGGCGATTTGAACAACGATTTCGTCGTGAATAACCTCGATTTGCAAGCTCTGCTAAACCTGTTTCAAGCCGGCGGTTTTGGTTCGACTACCAGCGTGCCGGAGCCGGCTTCGTTGACGCTGCTCATGCTAGGCCTGGGCACCATGGTTGTCTTGAGGACGGCGGTTGTCTTGCGGTTGCGCCGCCGCGAGCAATAGGTTTTTCGGCAACCGCCACTAGAAGTTAATTAGCAATTGCTGCCGATAGAATATCCGCTGCGCTTGCATGCGGGGCACTGGCCTGATAGGCAATCACTGTCGAATTAAGCCGCTTTTCGCCGGCGAGCTGAGCACAGCCCAAGGGCCGCCAGCCCCAATCCGCCCAACACAAACGTGGATGGCTCGGGCACAGAAGTTACGCTGCCGTGGCCGGCAAGCAAATAATTCAACAGCGCCTGGACGTCCATGTTATTAAACTTGTTTGCGCCAGTCACGTCCGCATATTGGCCAATGTTGGCGGAAGTGACGCCGTGAGAAGAAGGAGTGCCGTTGCCAAAATCGGTCGACAAGTAACCGTTCAAGTTCGTTAAGGACTGTTCCAAGGCCGCGATATCTTTGGCATCAACATTTCCGTCAAAATTCATGTCGCCAACCAGCAAGGAGGAAGTCACACTTAAGCCCATCAACACCACATCTTTGCCGGTTCCGGAATCAGTAACCGTAGCGCCCAGTGTGTTGTTGGCGCTGGGGGCGTCAGGCCAGGTGATGGTGCCTGTGTAACTGATCGTCCAGTTGTAAGTGGACGAACCGAACGTTGCGGAAACCGTGCTTCCCTGGGTCAACTGCGTTAAACCGTTCGCGGTGTAAAAAGTGCGCGTGGTGGCGGCTTCGCCTGTCGCGCCGGTAATGCCGCCCGTGCCATCGCCGTCAAAATCGTTATCAAACAGTCCCAAATTTTGCGGCACGCCTGCGGTAACGACCGGCGCCGCATCCAGCACTAGGTTGAGGCGTGCCGATTGATTATTGGTCACCGAGTTATCCAAGCCTAAATTTCGATCAACCTGAATGGTGCGCACGCCGCCGGTGCCATGCGTATTCAAACCGTAATGAAATTCAACAGTGCCCAATGAACCCGAGTTTGCACCCGCGGCACTGCTGCTGGGTCCAATTAAAAAATTGTTCACGCGGATGTGTCCGTCCGGCCCGGTATTGTAAACTCGCATGGTTCCCGTGGAATAAATACCGGTACTGGAAAATGCTGGACCATTGCCAACCCCGCTGGTTGGACCAAGGCGAATTCCTGCGGTCGTGCTGCTGGAGAATAACAGGCCTGCTTCCAGCGTGCCGCCATAGTAATTCCAAGTGCCGTTGCCGGCAGATGGAGTTGCGACACTGTTGACCGTAATGCTTTGGGTTTGCCCAAGGTCGATATCGTTATCTTCATTAATAAACGTTCCGCCAAATTGGTTAACAATTCCCGTGCCGGCGCGGCCGATATTTGCCTGGGCGGTTCCGGCGCTGCCATAATTATTCGCGCTGATATTGCCGGCGCCGCCGCTATCGCGTTGAATCAGCGTACCGCTTTTAATGTTCAGCGTGTTCGTGGCAGTATTCTCACCCGCACTGACGTACAATCGCCAAATTACAAAAGCTGGCATGTCCGTTCCGCCGTTAGCGCTGTTATTATCATCGTTGTAACCGTAAGGCAACGGCCGCGGTGGTGATGTGTTTGCAGGATCGTTAGGCTGAAAATAAGGCAGACCGGTTGTCGGATTAATGGAATCATTGGCCGGATCGAAATTCACGTTAAACGGTCCGGCGCCCCCGGTGCTGCTGCTGCCAATATCGGCATCGGTTG
>DASRSD010000094.1 GCA_035656635.1 Pirellulales bacterium | reverse complement strand
ATTTCGACCATTTTTCCGCGCCGCGCTCCCACCAGTTCCATGACCGGACCGAGTTTTTCGTGCGGCACTTCAATCACGAGCAATTCGAACGGCTCCTCCGTCACGCCGTTGTGCTCGTGCAAAATGACGTGCGGCTTGCCGATCGAAAGCTCATAGCCTTCGCGGCGCATAATTTCAATCAACACCGAAAGATGCAGCAAACCACGGCCGGAAACGACGAACTGTTCGGTGCCTTCCAGCGGCTCGACTCGCAGCGCCACGTTCTTTTCCAGCTCGCGCTCCAGCCGTTCCCGTAAATGGCGCGTCGTTAAAAACTTGCCGCTGCGCCCGACAAACGGTGACGTATTCACGCCAAACACCATTTGCAGCGTGGGCGGATCGACGGTCAGCCGCGGCAGCGCCACAGGCTGCTCCACATCGGCAATGGTGTCGCCAATTTCCACGTTTTCCAAGCCGACCACGGCGGCAATATCGCCGGCCGTGGCTTCGTTCACTTCTACGCGGCCCAGCTTGTCGAACACGTGCACCTGCACAATTTTGCCGTTCACAATTCGGTCCGATGTTAAATGTTCCTCTTCGTCGTGATGATCCGCTTCCGGACCAGTCACCGGAGCCTGCATCAACGCCGCGTTTTGCCCCTTGCTGATTTTGCCTGCTTGAATGCGCCCAATGGCAATGCGGCCCACGTAGTCTGACCAATCCAACGTGGTCACCAGCATTTGCAATGGCGCGTTCAAATCGACATTGGGCCCCGGCACCCGCTCCAAGATTAAATCCAACAGGGGGAGCAAATCTCCGTCGCGCGCTTCCGGATCGTGCGATAAATATCCGCCCCGCCCGCTGCCGAACAAATAGGGAAAATCAGCCAGCTTGTCGTCGGCGCCCAGTTCCAAAAACAAATTGAACACTTCGTTCAACACTTCCAGCGCCCGGGCGTCGCCGCGATCGACTTTGTTGATGATCACGATGGGTTGCAGCCGACATTCCAGCGCCTTGCTGAGCACAAACCGTGTTTGCGGCATGGGGCCTTCGGCGGCATCGACCAGCACCAGCGCTCCGTCGGCCATCCGCACCACCCGTTCCACTTCGCCGCCGAAATCGGCGTGGCCCGGCGTGTCGATGAGGTTGATTTTTACGTCTTTGTACGCTAGCGCGATATTCTTGGCTAAGATGGTAATGCCACGCTCGCGCTCCAAATCGTTGCTGTCCAGAATGCAGTCCCCCTGCAATTGGCTGGAGCGAAATTGCCCGCTTTGCCGGAGCATGGCATCGACCAGCGTGGTTTTGCCGTGGTCGACGTGGGCGATAATGGCGATGTTGCGAATATCATTGCGACGCATAATCAGTTGTCCGTGTTCAGTGGTTAGTGGTCAGTTAAAATAAAAAGCCGCGACCGTTGGTCGCACTGGCGCTAAGGGCAGGCCCTGAATCGCTTCCGGCTTAGCCAGAAGGCCGAAACGGGAGAACGAACGATAGAAACCGCCGCGGGAACAAGGGTTGCTATCGAAGCCGCATGCTCATGGCAACAGCTGGGGCGGGTGAGCTTTCAGCGCAGCGACCCGAAGGTGCGGGCATCGGCGAGGATGATGGTTCATGGCTGCGCTTGCGATTCAGAAAAATGCGATTCAGAGAAAACAGTGCTTTCCACAACATTTGATTCTATCCTAATTGTGCTAGCAGG
>DASRSD010000093.1 GCA_035656635.1 Pirellulales bacterium | reverse complement strand
CGTGATCGACGGTCGGCAATTACGCGTGCCCAACTGGCTTACGTTTCCCATGATTATTAGCGGATGGGTTTTCGGCGCCGTCACAGCAGGCTGGGCAGGATTAGGGGAAAGCTTGTTAGGCACGGTGGTGGGATTGGCGTTACTGATGCCAGCATACGCAATTGGCGGCATGGGCGCCGGAGATGTGAAACTGCTAGCAGGCGTGGGAGCTTGGGTTGGCGCCACAACCACATTTTATTCGTTCTGTATATCGGCGCTGGTCGGCGGAGTGATTGCTCTGACAATGGTCCTCCTGCGGCATAAATGGAAACACCATAAAGATCAATTCTGATCGATTGTCGGCGAGGTAATTACCATCGGTAAACCCACCGAATTAGCTGCCATTGCCGCGGAACGAAAAAGCACGATGCTGCTACTGCCTTATGGCATTCCGATCGCCATTGGCACCATTGC
This sequence comes from Pirellulales bacterium, assembly GCA_035656635.1. NCBI lineage: Bacteria > Pseudomonadati > Planctomycetota > Planctomycetia > Pirellulales > Pirellulales bacterium. The sequence goes on along the minus strand of DASRSD010000093.1, from coordinate 31,571 downwards.
TTACTTCTTTTGGGCTGGATTGCTGCTATGAACATGAATACTTTGCGATGCTATCACCGTGCGTTGCGCGGTCAAAGCCAGGTAACTTCGGTAAATCTGACGGCACCTGCGCCGAAAGTGGAGAAGTTCTGCCGGACTTGCCGAAGACACCGACGAGGGGCCGCTGTCGTTGAATTCGCAATCGTTGCCCCGGTATTTTTCCTGCTCGTATTCGGCATGGTTGAATACGGCCGAATGGTGATGGTGCAGCAAGTCATTACGAATGCTGCGCGGGAAGGCGCCCGAGTGGGCGTGCTGGACGGATCGACCTATTCGGATGTTCAAACGGCAGTCAACAATTATTTGACCGCCGCCAAAATATCCACAACCTTCACAACCATTACGGTAACTCCAAATCCACCGAGCAGCCAGACTACCGGTAGCCCGGTGACAGTGAGCGTATCGATTCCATTTTCAAAAGTCAGTTGGTTGCCGACTCCGTTGTACCTTGGTTCAACAACCCTGTCGGCGACGTCCGTGATGCGGCGAGAGGGCGTACAGTAAAATTGAATCCAAAATCTCAAGTTGCAGCGCCTCGATTGCGATCGAAGACTCGAACTTGAAGTTTCACGTGAGAGCAAATTATGCGACCCAAATCGTTGATTTTGTTGTTGCTGGCTTTAGGCTGTGGTTTGGTGGCATCCATCGGCATTAGCCAGGTGATGCAAAACCGCAACCACGACCAGGCCCCCGTGGTGGAGATGGATAAAATCCTGGTGGCCAGTCACGATATCAAGGTCAACGAGCCCCTGTCGGACAAAAACGTGCAACTGGAAGATTGGCCTAAGGAAAAGATTCCTGCCGACGTGGTCCACGATATCAAGGAACTGGAAAATCAACGCGCGGGTGGAATCATTTTGGTGGGTGAGCCGATCCGCAAGGCAAAGTTTGCTGTCGACAACCGCATTCAAGAAATTCCACATGGTTATCGAGTGGTGGCCGTGCCGGCGGACGCAGTCAGCGCCACGGGAAATTTATTGCAACCGGGCGATCGGGTCGATATTGTCGTCTCCATCAAGCATGGAACGATTTCGCAGAGCCAGGTAGCGAAAACCATTTTGCAAAACATTCGCGTCTTTGCCATCAACGAACAGTGGCGACCGACGGAGGGCAATAAATCCGACGAATCGATTACGGCCAAGACGGTATCGCTGCTTGTCACGCCCGGTGAGGCGGAAACGATTGCGCTGGCCAGCGAATTAGGGCATATTCGGCTTGTGCTTCGCAATCCCAATGACGAACAAGTGGCGGATACGTCGGGGACCGAGGAAAACGAGATTCTGACTGGCAAAACGAAAGGAAACCACGACCAGGATTTGACAAAATCTGGCGGAGGAATTCTCGATTGGTTGAAACAACAAACCGGTTCTGCCCCGTCAACAGCACCAACGCCGGCGTCAACGCTGAATCCCGAAGAACATTTTACAATGACGCTCCAAAAGGGTGACGAACTGAGTCGGGTTGAATTCAGCCGAAAAAACAAGGATGACCGTTGGCAAAATAACAGTGTCGACGCCACTGGCAGCGGCGGCCAATCGTCTGCTGCAGTAGTTACCCCTTCCCCAAATCAATCGCCCGCACAGCCGACTTTATAAAGCCCTTGCTTTGCTGAGACGGCTACGGAAAGAAAACGACGCCCAAACACTTATAGATTTCTCGCTCACGACCCATGGCTTACGAGGTGTTCCTCGTTAATCCACTCATCTTTTCACTGACACCAAATTCCTAGGCTAGGGATAGCACAAGAGGGGGACAAGGATGTTCTCACGCAATTTCCGACAGGTTGCTGCTGCGCGCACAATGGCCGCAATCGTCATCGCATGCACTGTAAATCAGAATGCATACGCTCAGCAGTTAAACGCTCCGCTGCCATCCGCGAATCCGATTCGGACAATGCCGCCCGCTCCGGCATTTGGCGCTATTCAGACGCCTGGTCCCATTCAAACTCCCGGCGCATTTCAAACGCCGGGCGTAACTCAAACACCGGGGGCGATACAAAGCCCTGCCGCTGATCCGCAACATTCCAACGATCTTTCAATTCCGTCGGGTTTCGCGCCTGTGGCAAACGATTTGATTCACCACATTCAGGGCCCCTCGGAACGGATGGAAATGACGGTCAACGCCAGCCGCATTTTAACACTGGACCAAAACATTCCTCGCGCCCAGGTTAATAATCGTGAAATCTTGGAATTGACCGCGCTGTCTCCCAACGAAATTCAGGTATTGGCCAAAAAAGCCGGGGTAACCCAAATCAATTTGTGGAACGAGAAAGGCCAAATCTATACCGTCGATTGCGTGGTCTCTGGCGACGCGCGCGAGTTGACGGAACTGCTTCGCGCAGAATTTCCTGCCGCTAACTTGCGTGTTCGTCCAATGGCCAGCAGCGTGCTGTTGACTGGTTTTGTCGATCGCGCCGATCAAATCAGCCAAATTATTCAAATCGCGCAAGATTATTATCCCAAGGTCGTGCCGAACATTCAGGTGGGCGGCGTGCAACAGATCATGTTGCACGTGAAGGTGGCAGAAGTGTCGCGAACGAAGCTGCGAGAGTTAGGCTTTGACTTCGCCTCCGTTAACGGCGGAAGTTTTCTAGCGTCCAGCATTAGCAATCTCCTTGCTCCTGGAACGGTTGCCGGCACCGCGGCACCCTCCGCGTTGGGCGACACGGTTCGCTTTGGCTTGGTGAAGAACAATACAGCCTTCTTTGGCTTCCTGGATGCCCTGCGAAAGGAAGATTTGTTGAAGGTCTTGTCCGATCCCACGCTGGTTACCGTCAGCGGTCGTCCGGCACAGTTCAAAGTTGGCGGCGAAATTCCCTATCCGGCCAACTCCACTTTGAACGGTGTTAGCGTAGCCTATAAAGACACCGGAATTACGGTTGACTTTGTGCCCATCGTCCTGGGGAATGGAAACATTCGGTTGGAAGTCCGCCCGATTGATCGCGAACTTGATCCCACGCAAAGTTTTGAGATTGCGCCAGGCGTAGAGTCCCCCGCTTTCACATTACGTCAGGTAGATACCGGCGTGGAAATGAGAGCAGGGCAAACGTTGGCCATCGCAGGATTGGTGCAAAAGAGGTTGAATGCAGAAAAACAGGAAATCCCTTGGCTGGGTGAAATGCCCTACGTTGGCGCAGCCTTCCGTCATGTGAAGCAGACAGAAGAAGAAGTAGAATTGTTATTCCTGGTTACGCCTGAGATTGTCCAAGCACTGGATCCCTGCGAAGTTCCGCAGTGCTTCCCCGGCATGCATACCGATGTTCCCAGTGATTGTGGCCTGTATTTCAAAGGTTACAACGAAGTGCCTTCAAAGGGTCCGTGTGGTCCTTATGGCTGCAACCCCGCCTGTGGCTCAGGCGACTTGCGCGAAGGCCCAGGATATGGACCCGAAGGCGCGCCGTTTATGATGGGACCGATGCCTGGCGGTATCGTTCCCGCATCGCCGGAACCCATTCCATCCCCACCTCCGCCTGCCAGGCCGACGTCATCTGGTTATGCACCTGGATCGGGCAATACGACCAGCAATAGCATGAATCAAACCAGCCGGATTGCACGCCTACCCAATGCTGTGCCACCTGCCGTGGCATCCCCGCCGTCTGCCACGCCATCCGTTTCATCCAGTACGGATAACCGTTACAAACCGCCTACGGTGCAAAATCAGTATCCGGCAAACGGGGCGATTCCTTCGGGCGGCTCGCCTGGTTTCATCGGGCCGGTTGGATATGACGTATTAAACTAGAGAGCGCTCGTGCCCTAAGTTTTATGACGTCAACGCGCTGCCTGTGGAGTTTTGAAGACGAATTCTTAATGTTGTGCAGATGCCTGAGGCAACATGCTTGCGTCAGCATTGGATCGACGGCATAAGAATTCATCTTTGCTAGGCGGTTCTTCACTGCAGTGCGGCATGTTTCCAGAATTACAACATGACTAACGTTTTACGGCTAGCCATTGTCGACCCTAGCGATCCATCACGGGAATCGCTCAAGTCGATTTTGCTTGGCCTGGACATGGTGTGGTTGGAAGCGGAATGCTCCCGCTACGAGTTTTTCGCGGATGTCATTGCGCAAACGCATCCCGATATTGGCGTTGTCGCTCTCGATGCTGATCCGGACAAAGCGTTGAAGCTGGTCGAGCAGTTGGCGGCGGCATCGCCTCAGTGCAGCATTCTGGTCGTTAGCGGATCGACTGATGGCAGTTTGATCCTGCGCGCCATGCGTGCCGGCGCAAAAGAGTTCTTGCCCAAGCCGCTTAAAATTGAAGATTTAGTTGGTGCTCTTGGGCGATTGAGCGAGCGTCAGTTTGGCAAGGGGGAAGGCAAAGTTCGTGGCTGCCAGGTGATTTCTGTGTGCGGAGCTACGGGCGGAGTCGGCACTACCAGCCTGGCAGTCAACTTAGGTTGCGCATTGGCTGCGGATTCGAAGAACTCGGTTTGCCTCGTGGATCTCGATTTAAGTCTCGGCGATGCCGATGTGTTTCTCGACACGATTCCCGACTATACCCTGGTCGACGTGGCCCAAAATGTGGAACGACTTGACTTCACGCTTCTCAAGCGCTCGCTGACCAAGCATTCGTCCGGGCTGTTCCTGTTGCCGCGCCCGGTTCAATTAGCGGACGCCGCCCAGATCACTACGGAAGATCTGCAACGAATGATTGGTTTGTTGAAGGCGACCTTTACGCATTTAATCATCGACCTTTCCAAGGGCTACAACGCCTTGGACATGGTTGCACTGGAAACGGCCACCGAAGTGTTGTTGGTAACCCAGCTTGATTTGCCGTGTTTGCGAAATGTGGTTCGGTTGATGATGTCGTTCGGCGAAATCGAGGGATTAAAAGAGAAGGTGAAAATCGTCGTCAACCGGGTGGGGCTGGATGCGTCGCAAATCAGCTCCAAAAAGGCGCAAGAGACCATCGGCCGCGAAATTTTCTGGGAACTGCCGAACGATTATCGCACCATGTCCGAAGTGCGCAACAATGGCGTGCCGCTTTTAGAGCATGCGGCCAAAGCAGCGATCACGCAAGCGATCGTCGAAATGGCCGAGCGGTTCAGCTCCGGCGCGGTATCCGAAAATTCAGCCGCCAATATCGAGGAAAGCGTCAAAGCAGGAAAAGGCTCGCGGTGGAAGGGATTGTTTGGCAGCAAAAAATAGTCGCTGGATGCTGCACCGACGCTTCGGATGAGCGTCCTGCCACATTTCCCGTCAACTTTTCTTTTCTGGCAGTCGCTTTTTTGCGACGCCGACGCTGCTAAATGTGAGCTATGGTTGTCGGGGTCGGGAGTATACCCGTCCCCATTTTCACTCCATTAGCTCCACACTTCTATGCCGCCGATTAAACCCATGCCGACTGTTTCTCGTCCAGGCGATAAAACTTCGTCCTCCGATTTTGAGGCTTTGAAGCGTCGGATCCATACCAAATTGGTCGACAAGCTCGATTTGTCGCGCGTGGGTGAACTCGAAGGCGATGTGTTGCGTCGGGAAATTCGGCTCGTCGTGGAGCACTTGTGCGACACGGAAGATCATCTGCTGAATCGCAGCGAGCGAGATCGCCTGGTCGAAGAAGTGCTCGACGAAACGTTCGGCCTAGGCCCGCTAGAATTGCTGCTAAAAGATTCGGGGATCAGCGATATTTTGATCAATGGCCCCAAGCACATTTATGTCGAACGTCGCGGGAAGCTGGAAAAAACCAACGTTCAATTTCGCGACAATTCGCACCTGCTGCAAATCATCGATCGAATTGTGTCGCGCGTGGGACGCCGGGTGGACGAAGTCTGCCCGATGGTTGATGCCCGGTTGCCGGATGGCAGCCGTGTAAACGCCATCATTCCGCCGTTGGCATTGGATGGAGCTGCTGTTTCCATCCGTCGCTTCGGCGCCAATCCACTCAAGTTGGAAGACCTGCTCAACTATAAAGCATTCACGCCGGAAATGGTCATGCTGCTGGAAGGCGCCATCAAAGCGCGGCTGAACATCCTCATCTCCGGCGGTACGGGCTCTGGTAAAACGACATTGCTAAATACTTTGTCCAGCTTTATCCCCGGTCATGAACGCATTGTGACCATCGAAGACGCGGCCGAATTGCAGCTCCAGCAAGAACACGTTGTACGCTTGGAGACCAGGCCACCGAACATCGAAGGCAAAGGGGCAATTACCGCTACCGATTTGGTGAAAAACGCCCTGCGTATGCGGCCTGAAAGAGTGATCATCGGCGAGTGCCGCGGAGCGGAAACGCTTGATATGTTGCAGGCCATGAATACCGGTCACGAAGGATCAATGACCACCCTGCACGCCAACTCGCCGCGCGACGCCATTTCGCGCATTGAAACCATGATCACCATGGCCGGATTCGAATTGCCTTTGAAGGCCTTGCGCCAACAGATTGCAAGCTCGGTCGATTTGATCATTCAAGCCAATCGCCTCCAAGGCGGGCTGAGAAAAATAACTCATATTACCGAGATCACGGGAATGGAACAGGAAACGGTCGTGATGCAGGACATTTATCTGTATTGCCAGGATGGAATTGACGAAGCAAGCCGTGCCGTGGGTCGTTTTGAAGCGACAGGGATTCGTCCCACGTTTATGGAACGTTTGGAACGGGCAGGTGTCCGTTTGCCCGCCAGTGCATTTCGCCAACGAACCATGTTGCAGTGCTAAGTTTTAAGGTGAATTTTAGGCTGTCGCCCGGGAGTGGTCGGCTGGTCGAACAAAAAACATTCAATCGCCTGTGGTTTTAGCGTCTTATGTCCCCTCTGCTGATTTCGATTGCTGCATTTTTTGCCGTCGCCGCACTTGTCGGCGGCGTGGCGTTGCTACTGCGCAGTGACCAATCGAGCCGCAACGAAGATCGTTTAGCTTTGCTGACTGCGAATAAAGCCGGTGGAGCTAAAAATATTCTGCAAGATGCGGGTGTGCTCAGCCAACCGTTATCCTTTAAACAAGGGGCCTTTGCTGAATTTCTGGGGAGCTTCCGCCAAATCAGTTTGTTGTTTGTGCAGGCCGACACGTCGCTGACGCCCTCCAAGTTCTGCATCATTAGCGGGGTGATGGGTGTTTCCGGGTCGGTCGCGGCGGTTGCCACGGGCCTGAATCCCGCATTCATTCCGGTCTTTTTCGTGCTGGCTGGTTTGTTGCCATTATTTTGGTTGTTGTTCCGCCGCCGCCGCCGATTGCGCGCCTTTGGAAAGCAGCTCCCCGATGCTTTAGAGCTCATCGCCAGGGCGCTGCGCGCGGGACACAGTTTGAGCGCGGGCTTCAATTTGGTGGCGGGAGAAATGAAAGCGCCGATTGGCATCGAATTTCAGCGCTGTTACGAAGAACAAAATTTGGGCATTTCGCTCGACGAAGCACTGAAGAACCTGACCAATCGCGTTCCGAACCTGGATTTGAAATTCTTTTGCACAGCCCTGGTGTTGCAACGTCAGACCGGCGGCGATTTGGCCGAGATCCTCGATAAAATTGGCAGTCTGGTTCGCGAACGTTTCCGCATTTGGGGACAAGTGCAGGCGCTAACCGGCGAAGGTCGTTTATCTGGAATTGTGTTGTTGGCGCTGCCGCCCGTGCTGTTTGCGACCGTCTACTACCTGAACCCCGATTATGTGACCGTGCTGTTCACTGACCCCATCGGCAAAAAGATGTTGGCCGGCGGGGTTGTGATGCAAATTTTGGGCGCTTTAGTCATCCGAAAAATTGTGAATATCAAAGTTTAGCGGCGACAATTCTCTGGCGAAAACGAAACACCGGCGCACTCCAACGCACTGCTACAGAATTAACTCAACCATTTAAATTTGCGTAGCTATCATGATTCTGCTCATTGCCAATGCACTGCTCACGATGGAAAGAATTGTGCCGATTGCTGTCTTCGGCCTGTTTGCGGTCATCGTGTTTTGGGTGCTCAACGTGTTTGCCGGCAAAGGAGATCGAACCACCGAGCGCTTGGAGGAATTGCGCAATCCTTTAAACCGCCGCCGCGAAAAACTTGGCAAGGGAGCCAAAAAGCAAGACGCGATGTCCAAAATGCTGGAGAAAGCGACTCCCGTTTTCTCAGCTCCCTTGCAACCGAAAACGGAGGTTGAAACCAGCAAGCTCAAGCAAAAACTTTCGCAAGCTGGCTTCCGAGGCGACGCCGTGGCGGGGACGTTCTTGGGCTTGAAGTTTGCCGGGCTCATGGCCGGCTTGTTTTTGGGCGGCGGCAGCATTGTCCTGATCAAAGGCGCCAATACTGATTCGTTGATCTACACAGTTATAGTCGCATCGTTTTTTTTCTATCTTCCGGACCTTGTTGTTTGGTTTATTGGTCGCCGGCGCAAACAAAGCATTTTCCTCACCTTGCCCGATGCGCTTGATCTGTTGGTGGTTTGTGTGGAGGCAGGCCTGGGATTAGATCAGGCGATGCGCAAAGTTACGGAGGAAATGCGCCGCACCGCGCGTGTAATTTCCGAGGAATTCGGCCTGTGTAATTTTCACTTGCAGATGGGTAAAAGCCGCAACGACGTGCTGCGCGATCTAGGGGAACGCACCGGGGTTGATGACGTGCGCAGCCTGGCGGCCATATTAATTCAGGCGGATAAGTTTGGTTCCAGCGTCGCTCAGGCGCTACGTGTGCAAAGTGATTCGATGCGCACGCGGCGGCGCCAACTAGCAGAAGAAAAAGCCGCCAAAACCGCGGTGAAGCTGATCTTTCCTTTGGTGATCTTCATTTTCCCGGGCATTTTTGTGGTGCTTGTCGGCCCGGCTGCTATCACCATGGTTCGCGAAATGTTCCCTGTGATGCAGGGACATAAGTAAGCAGGTCGCGCGTAACTTGCGGCATGCCTGTAAGCTTTAACGATTCGCGAAAAGCTGTCGATCCATGAAGTGGTGCGGATTAATATGCGCCTTGCAGAGTATGCCTGGCGCGCTAGCCGATAGGGAAGATATGTTCCCGTGCTAATGTTTTCGCCGTCGGCACATCTAGTTTTTCGCAGATAGAACCACGCAGGAGGATGCCATCATGCTCCGTCCACTGATTGCCATTACGGTTGCCTTATTATTTGGTGTGACAACCCCGGGGCTGGCTGGCGATGTTTCGAATGGTTATCAGCCCAACAGCCCGTGGCATAATTTTTGGGTCGATTGGCACCGTAATAATGCGTGGACCAAGCCGTTTGTCGATGTAGACACTGCTAGCGTATGGAATGTTGTCGATGCCCAAGTGGCCAAGGGATGGGAAACACAAGATTTATTGGGCGATGCCCACTTTGAGTCCGGTAACACGAAGCTATCACCAGCGGGCCAATTGAAAGTGCACGAAATTTTAACCCGCAACCCGGTTGCGTTCCGGAGCGTGTTTGTTGCCCAGGGTTGGACCGAAGATGTGACTGCTAAGCGGTTGGCGACAGCGCAAGCAGCCACGGCTCAAATGGTGGGCCCTGGCCCCATGCCGCCCGTGTTGGTAAGTAACTTGGAACCTGCTACCACGCCTGCCGAGAACGTTGCTGGCGTCAACACTTGGTACAACGGCTTCATGACCAGCATTCCAAAGCCGCAGGTGAAGGCATTCCAGCAAGACGATGATTCATCGGGCGGCGGCAGCCCATAGGCCATCGCTCCTCCCCGTTAAAAGCGTTACCGTTGGCAAGTTCTGCTTATGCGGATTCCGAGCCCACGTCGATGGATACCTACGAGACTGCCTATGTGCCATCGCTTTGCTAGCATCGATCGAAGCTGCCATGATTGTGCAAATGATACCGCGAGGTGCACCGTGAGTTCAATCTCGCAATTCATCTGCCTGCTTGCTTGCTTCGCTGTATCACTGAGTGGTTGCACCGGCTGGTTTAGCAGTCCATCTCTTAGTTGGATGTCGCCGAAAAAATCGGCCGCTACGTCTACATTTAGCACTGATTCAGCCACGGCTTCAACAACAACGAGCGGCGGTCTGTTTGCCAAGAAAGAGAAGGCCACTCCGGATTTGTACGTTGCCACTGCCCGACTGTGCGAATCGCGCAGCGATTTTTCCGGCGCCGAAGCGCAATACGAAAAGGCACTCAAAGAATCTCCCAACTATGTGCCGGCCCTGCTCTCGTACGCGCATTTGATGGATCACCAAATTAAGCTGGCCGAAGCGACAAAGCTTTACGAGCGGGCTATTAAGGCGAATCCTAAGGAAGCCGCCGCATACAACGATTTGGGTCTGTGTGTAGCGCGCCGTGGAATGGCCGCCGAAGCGCAAACCAATCTAATGAAGGCCGTACAATTACAGCCGGAAAAGGCATTGTATCGAAATAATTTGGCTACCCTGTTGGTCGATCAGAACAAGCCGGATGAAGCGTTGGCACAACTTAAGGCGGTGAATAACGAAGCGATTGCCAACTATGATCTGGCCATATTGCTGGAGCAGCGGGGTCAAATTGGCTTAGCTCAAGCGCATTTCCAACACGCTGTGGAATTGGACCCAGCGTTTGCGGAAGCACGACAATGGAGCCAGCAAATTGCCGCCCGAATCGCAGCCAATCCTGCTCCGGCAACTCCCGTCTATGAGGCTTCAACCAATCAGCAGCTGCGGATGGCCAGCGTGCAATCTCCAAAGTATGGCTCCTACGGGATTGCACCCGTACCGCCTGCCTCAAATCGCATTCCGACTCAAGCGGCTTTCCCAAACATCGCACAGACACCGCAAAACGTTCCGCCGCTGAATAACGATTTGCGTGCATTGCCCCCAGTGCAATGAGTGACTGTTAGATTGGCTCGCTCGCCATTGCTTCATGCCCGCAGCGAAGCACCATGTGTAGAAGCGCAGGCAGCCACAATTTCATCACGCACGGAGTCAGCTTCCGTATTCGTCAATGTTCCATCTTGCCGGCGTAAGGTGATGGTAAGCAACTGGCTTTTCTTGCCAGGCCCCAATCGTTGTGGATCGCGGTAGGTGTCCCGGTATTCGACCGTTTCTAATGCGCTTCTCGCAGCGCTGCGTATGGTTGCCAGCATATCCGCCCAACGAACGTAATCGTCAACGACTAAATTCAGGTCACGGGTTACTGCCGGGTAGGTTGAAAGCTGCGTTGCTTGTGGCACCAGGTTAGCAATCGCTTCTAATTCAGCAATTTTTATTTCTCCCACCGTGGTCGAACCATGCAACTCGAACATTTTCAAGCCCGCTGAACTTACTTCACCGAGATATCCAACTCGCTTGCCGGCCAGACGCAATTCCACAGCCCTGCTCGGGCGGAACAATTCGTGAGTGTAATCAGCAACTTCCAAGGACACTTCAGGATTCAGCCGCGAAATAATTCGCTCCAGAACTCCCTTTACGCTGAAGAAATCGGCCCCGCTTGTGATGCCCAACATTAACGGTTCGTCGGGCAATGCACCGGCTTGGGACAGATATACTCGGGCAATTTCTAACAATTCGACGCTCGGATTCGCCAGTGCCTCGTTATTCCGCCGCGCTTCCAGCAAACTGGGAATTAAACTCCGCCGCAACCGGTCAGCTCGTCGTAATATATGAGTCGACGAAACGAGCGCCGGCAGTTGAGTCCACGGACTAAATGCTTCGGAAGCTGCTTCGCTGACCACGCTAAGCGTCATGGCTTCGTCGATTCCGGCCGAGATTAATGTTTCCCGCACTTTGGCCAGCACCCGATCGCGCGGGGTCTTTTGGCTGGCAGCCATGGGCACGTTCACATCTTCCGGAATGGCATCGTAACCATGAATGCGGGCTACTTCTTCGACCAAATCAATTTCGCGAGTCAAATCCCGACGCCAACTCGGCGGGATAAATTTGCCTTCTTTTTCAGTTGAACCCAACGAGTTGACATTCAAGCTTTGAAGAATTTGTTCGACCCTTTGCCGATCGATCTCAATTCCTAAAATCCGCTTAAGCTGTGCATATCGCAACACAATTAGCTCGCGCGGCGACGGTTTGCTGCCGACATCAATGATGCCGGCGGCCAATTCACCGCCCGCAATTTGTAGAATCAGTTCGCAGCACCGTCGGCTAGCCCATTCGATTCCTTCTGAATCTATCCCGCGTTCAAAGCGATACGATGAGTCGCTGTGCAGGGCTAACTTTCGGGCCGTGTTGCGAATACAAAGCGGATCGAATTCCGCGGCTTCGATTAGTACGTCAGTCGTAGACGATGTGACTTCTGTGTTGGCGCCCCCCATCACGCCGCCCAAGGCCACGGCTCGGCTGCGATCCGCAATGACACACATGCCGGGCTCCAGCTCATAGGTTTTGTGATTGATCGCTTCCAGCCGTTCCCCCTTGCGAGCTTCCCGCACAATAATTTCACGGCCGTCGAGCTTTTGAAAATTGAACGCATGCAAGGGCTGGCCGCACTCCATCAACACATAATTCGTGATGTCGACGACATTATTAATGGCCGCAATGCCCAGCGTGCTTAGCCGATCCGTGATCGATTTCGGGCTGGCTTGCACTTTGACACCGCGGAGGAGACGGGCCGTGTAACGGTTGCACAAGTTCGGGCATTGCAACGTTACTTTAGTGAATTCTGCAACAGAGGTTTTTCCTTGTGGCGGCTGAGGATTAGGAATCGTGAGCGGCACGCCGAAAATCGCAGCCGCTTCCCGGGCAATTCCAAGATGCCCCAAACAGTCCGGCCGGTTGCTGGTAACTTCCAGGTCAATCGCCAAATCGTCCGCTACGGATTTTGTATTTTCATGGTTCAAGCCGGCCAGCATCAAACGCCGCTCGAATTCCTCTGGAGGCATCGACAGCGAGACGTATTGTTTGAGCCAGTTCCAGGAAACAATCATGAGCGGGCCGAACGATTAAGAAAGCTTACGGAGGCAATTGAACCGGGCCAGTGTAGTCAATAAATGTTCAAGCTTAAAGCCGGGGAATGATTGCTCGTTTCGCCGCCTTTCACTAGCAGCATGCATGCTGGGTTGGTGCTTCCCGTTGGCGGCTGAAGTCCGCGACCTGTTCGGTGTTCAATCGGTCAATAGTAACTTTGTCCAGCATCTCCTTGGAAATATTGTAAATGGCCAGCAAATCAGCCGAAAATGATGTAGAAGCCAGCGTAGCGGATCGCTACAATTTCCAGGCTTTCTCTCGGCCTGTCAGACTTTGCTCATCAACATCAAGCGGAACGGTTTCCCAAGGATATTGTTCCGCATTGCGTATTCTGAAAACTGGACATGGAGAATCAGCAATGGCGTGCCAGATTTTTCAATGGTTGTTGGCGGGCGAAGGTCCTTCGACCTTGCAGCATGGACTCGTAGGAATAGCATGTTTGTTGACTTACGATCTTTTTAGCCGCTGGCGCAAGCGTCGCCATCCACTGCAAATGAGCGATGCTAGAACTGCGAAGGCCAATCAGACTGTGTCTTACCCGGAACAGGAAGATCAGCGCCGGGCAGCATAGCTGCGTGGATTCGATTAGAACGTACCGCTGGATTCGAGAGCGGCGATACATCCACGATTCGCAGAGAGCTTGAAATTATGCTCCTGGGCCCGGTCCATCGTATCGTCCAAACACCATCCGGCCGGCGCTGGTTTGCAGCACACTGGTAACGGCTACCCGTGCCATCTGGTTTACGTGCTCACGACCTCCTTCGACGACAACCATGGTGCCGTCGTCTAAATAACCAATGCCTTGTCCGGCTTCTTCGCCGGGCTTTACAATTCGCACTTCGGTCGATTCACCTGGCAAATATACGGGTTTGAGCGAATTGGACAAATCGTTGAGATTGATCACTCCTACGCCCTGCAACTTGGCAACTTTGTTCAAATTATAGTCATTGGTGATAATCTTTCCGTTCAGATGTTTAGCCAGTAGAACCAATTTCATATCGACGGGTTGTCCGTTGAATTCGGCCAAATCACGGTCGAAAATCAGCAAATCGACTTTGGGATTCGAGCGCAACTTATTCAAAATATCGAGCCCGCGCCGGCCGCGGCTGCGCCGAAGTTTGTCGGAACTATCTGCGATGCCTTGTAGCTCGCCAATTGCGAACCGGGGCATTACCAATTGGGTGTCGAAGATTTCGGTATCCACCACGTCGGCAATCCGGCCATCAATCACAACGCTAGTATCTAAAATGCACGGTCGGCGGCCTTTGATTTCTTTGGAAAACTCAACATAGGGAATGATGAATCTAAAATCATCCTTGGTTTGAATGAGCAAGGAAATGCACGTATAGCAGATGATTGCGCCCAGGCCCACAAGCACCCAATACATAATTTGTTGAGCGCGTTGTGCGTCGTGGCTGGAAAGCGTTGCGGGGTCGGGTAGCAGTGGCGTCAATGCCAAGCGCACTACATAGGTGAGTAATACGCCGACGAGTAATCCAAAATAGACGGCTGACATGGTCTCGATTCGCTTTCGACGCACGAGCACATCAAGGCCGATGACGATTCCCGCCAATGCCAAACAACCGATAAAGACGCCCCAGGGAATCCAAGTCGGCTCTTTGGGCAGCAGCGGCGAGTTAATTAGCCCAACGCCCAGTCCGGCCGAAACCATGAGGAGCAGGCAGCGCAAGATGATGATGGCAATTGTAGGCATCGAACGAACCGCTCAAGCCGGAAAACGGCAGGTTTGTCGAACTCGAATGAATACTACCAGCGCCGTCGAATGCCGGTGATCGCGCGGAATGCATTCCCAAAAGGAAGGTGGAACTGCGATCAAAGACAGCCCAACGATCCATTCTAACACATTGCGCGAGCAGTACCTAGTGGTGGGTACGTTCACAGAAGTCGGCTGGCACAAGATCGATGTCCAAGGCAGCCCCACATTGCGCATAAAACATGTGCTTGAGTGCTACTCGCCCAGGGTGAGCCGGGCGACTATGCCGATCATCAGCACCAGAACCAACGTTATTAATAAAACCCCGAGAAATGCCCTTGTCTTAGAGCGTTAGCAGAAATTTTGCTTCTGGTGATAGTGCGCGCTTGAGTTTCAATGACTCACTTGATGTGGCGACGGAACATATCGTCGGGCAATTGCCGTTCCACCACACGACCATATTCATCCAAGGTGCGCCGTTGGCCGATCGTATGCCAGGGAGCTACGTTGGCAAGCTCAGGCATAATCTCCAGCAGTTGATCACACAACATTTGCACTAAGCGCTTCATCGAAGGCGTAGTCGCTTTTTCTACAATGGCGGCTACCGTTTTCATCACCTTGATCATTCGGGCGCGTTCCATTACCGGAGGTGACAAGGGCGCGTCGGAATCGACTAGCAGTTCCGCGATGGGCACTTCCAGAATTTTTTGCCACTCATATAAAAGGCTGAGTGGCAGATCGCTGGTTTCTTCTTCCTGCAGACGCGCGACAGAAATGTCGATATTCAGCCGTCTGGCGATGTTTCTTTGCGAAAGCCCTTGTTGCCGTCGAACCGACGAGAGTCGATGCAGTGGGCGTTGAGTGAGTTTGTTGGCGCTTTGAGGCGCAGGCTTTCCATTGCCGTTCAGCCCACGTGCTGATTCGGAATTCCATTCAACAATGCTCATGCTAAGCATTAGCTCCTGGGTGTCAATCAATGATGAGAAAGAACGGAGAAGAACGATCACCGCCAATCGCCGCGCGTGAATTCGTCTCTCCTGCAACTTAATTCCAACGCATTCGTCGGCCCACGAATGCTTGGCGACCGCTCCCCTTGCCACTATCTTCTAAAGTAATGTAATCACACTACTGCGCGTATAACGTTTTGTCCAATCGCCCGCAAGCATCAGCCCTGCTTGCGCGCGCTCAAGTTGCAATGATCCGTCCTTAGAGTTGTCCCGTTGGCCGCCAGCACGACTTTGCAGCAACGAGTGTCGCCCAAAGCTTGCCCTAAGATGCCGAACGGCTCCAGCCCATTACCTTCACTTCAATCGCACAAAAAATGATTAGCCGCTGTGCGACCGCGCCTATGATCTTAATTAGGCCGAAGCGAACCTGCAAGCGGCCTGTTTCGGCTTTTGTGCAATCAATGGTCGCACTAATAGAATTCTACGGTAAAGCACACTTACCTATTCTTGTGCGACGATCAGGTTGCTTTGGCGGCGATTCATTCTGGATTTAAGAATTTCTCGCCACCGCCACGCGCCTGGTTCGACAATTGCCGCTGCCAGCTGCACGGCTAGCAGGCGGAGAACAAGCGCTAAAGCGAAAATTGCCACGTAGGGATGGCTGCCAACCCACCCCCACCGGGATAAAAGCTCGGTGTCATTAAGCCAGTCGAACAGAAAACCCCCTGCCACTGTAGCGCCAGCATAACAAAAGCTGGCTAAGGCATCGTGTGCCGCAACATAAGGCGATTTTTCTCGCGCCGACGCCAACTTCAAAGCTAAATTGGGTAAGCAGATATTATGCCCTGCATAAAACGACCACAGGATCCAAGCGCCCAAGAGCAGCCAGGCGTGGATTGGCGTCGATACCATGTAGAAAATCATCGCTACTGCCACCAAGCATTGGCAAGCGACCAAAACGGGGCGGTTGCCATAACGATCGCTGAACGGTCCGGCCCAACGCGATACGCCGATTTGTCCTATCTGCATCACATTTCGCATGATGGCCAGATCGCCCAGTCCCAGCTTCAACACGCTTTTCGGAAATATCTGATCGGCGGTTTGCGAAATCCCATTGGCAATGGAAAGCCATGCCCGAAACAAAAGTAGCCGGCGGAAACGCCATTGCCGGAACGGAGCCAACATGGCGCGCCACGGAATTCCAGCGGGTGGTGGAACATCACCTGCGTCCGGCATTAAGCAAAGTGGCACCAGTGATGCCAACATGCAAACTGCACCGATTGCATTGGGAATTGCATAACCAAGCAATTTTATGCTCGGCATGACCTTATACGTCGCACTCCAATGGTCAGCAAAATAACCAGCAGCTAGAGCAATGGGAATGCTCACCAGCAGTTGCAGCATTTGTCGCCAGCCAAAGTAATTTCCGCGAACCCGCAATGGCACAAGTTCTGCAAACCACGACCACAGCGCGACATAGCCAATGAAATCAAGCAATTGGTAACTGCAGACCACGATAACCAATAAGGCAAGCGCCACGCCTGGCGTCATCTGTGGCGATAACCAACCCACGAGCGGCAATCCCAACAGGGTTGTATACCCAAGACCTAGGGCTGCCACGCAGGTACGTTTGGTGCTCCCCACACGAGAGATAATTGCAGGAGTAAGCAATCGCAACAGCCCCGCCAGCGAAGGCACGGCCAACAGCAGGCTCAGCACCCGGCCTCTAGCTCCCAAATCCTGTGCCAAATACGTGACAATAGCGCCCGTTGTGAGGGCGTACCCCATGGAGTTGATCACTGCGTTGACCAATCCCAATCGAAGTGCCCGGCGACGCTCAATGGGTGTCGGACGATCCGACATACGAATTAGAAATCAGCGTCAAAAACACAAGTATCTACTAGCTAGTCGCAAACCGCGCCGCGAATCCGCCAACTATTTTCCAACTACTTGTGTTTTATTCGCGATTCCTCGATCAATTTACCCGCGCCGGCGGCCAATAATTCCTCGGCCGCTTGGCGACCAATTTGAACTGCGTCGGCAGAATTACCCAATAGATCGGCCGATAGACGGGTTCTTCCATTTGCGCTGAGAACACAGGCTGACAAATGCAATCGTCCATCGTCCTCAATTCTTCCCCAAGCGCCGACAGGCGCTAAGCAGCCGCCTCGTAAGGTTGCCAGTAATGTGCGTTCCGCCAATACCGACTGGTGTGCTGCTGGATCGTCGATTTCAGCCACACTCTCCTGCGCTGCTTGGTCGCCCGACCGTGTTTCCAGTCCCAAGGCACCTTGCCCAATGGCAGGCAGCATCAATGGCGGTGTTAAAACTTCAGTAATTTGCCACGCTAAATCTAACCTTTTCAAGCCTGCTTCCGCCAGTATCAACGCATCGTACAAACCGGCCCGTAATTTTTGTAACCGTGTATCGACATTGCCGCGGATTTGTACCATTTGCAGGTTGGATCGGGCATGAAGTAATTGGCTTTGCCTCCGTAAACTGCCAGTGCCTACCTTGGCGCCCGGCGGCAATTTGCCAAGTTTCTGCCCCTCTCGACTAATCAACACGTCGAAGGCCGACTCCCGTTGCGGCACAGCGGCCAGACTTAGTCCCTTGACCACGTCAGTTGGTAAATCCTTAAGACTATGAACGGCCACGTCGATCCGCCCATCCAGCAGCCATTTTTGCAGCTCTTTGGTGAAAACTCCCGGCACGCCAAACGATTCGAGTGAAACGTTGGGTTGTTGGTCCGCGTGCGTGTTAATGGTAACAACGCTGCATTTTTTTCCAATTTCTCCCAATCGCATTGCTACCCAATTCGCTTGCCACAATGCCAGCGTACTTGCTCGGGTCCCAATGCGAATTGGTTTAGTCATGACGATTCCAAGAAGGACTTATTGAGTTCGTTTCGACGGGTCATTTGTATTCGCTGTGTTGAGCGAAAGCTGATGGTTTGGCAACACGACGCCACAACTGATGACGAACTGCAAAGCCTGGTCAATCGTCATGTTAATGTTGTGGGTTTTGCTTTGCGCAATCATTACCGGCTTCACGGTAAATAGTGCCGGCGAAGTAGGCAACATAACCGTCACACACGGCTCTTTCACGACCGTGCTGACATCATTTACAGCCTCACCCATTACCAGCCCTATGCTCCACAAGCCCGGGCGCGGGTATTCGATGGCTACTACGCGTCTGTAATATGCAGGAAAGTTATCGCCAAGGTTCTCGCCAAATACAAAATCGGTGACTTGCTTTACGGCAGTATAAACTTTGCGCACGATGGGTAAGTGCAAAATGCCCCAGTCAAACAAGCCTCCAATTTCCTTCGCCAAAAACTTTCCCAATAGGTACAACAGCAATACAAACACGCATAAGAAAACGGGTATTACAATTTGCGGCTGTAAATGCCTCGCTTCCACATATTCACGGTATACTGCCTCGCCCGTCGCGGGCAGCGGCTCGCCGGGTAGATTTCGACGCAGCCAATCAACAACCATAGAGGGAACATACTCTCCGCTGGAAAGTCGAGTATAGGCTTGCCCCTCAAACTGCATGGTGGTCTGATTCGAGATTGTTCCGGGCGGCGCCTCTCGAATATCGGCCATTGCCCAGACGAGTACCTCTCTTGCCGATAGTTTGACAGGAAGCAATACATAGCTTTCTACCGTGTTGACGACCCACAACAGGATCACGATTGTCAGAATCGGTGGCAACAATAGCGATAAACCGCGCAACAACACACCGCGCAGCATGCGAGATTTCGGGCGAACTCGGCGAGCAGTATGAGTATCGACAGGCATAATGAAAAGAAAATTGGCAAAACGCAGTCAATTGCGAATTCGTTTTTTACAGAAAATCATTTCCAATTCCACGCGCCACTACGGCCACGGCCACAGCCGTGGCGCCTGCCCCCAACAAGGCGTGGGCAGCTTCGGCAGCCGTCGAGCCAGTCGTGAGCACATCGTCTACCAGGAGAACTCGGCGACCCTCAACGCCTCGTTTGCGTCTAACACGAAATGACTTTCGTTGACGAGTATAGCGTTCCGCCGGCTGTACTTCCACTTGCAGCCGGGTCAGACGTGACCGTGACAATGCATGAATCTGCAATGGCAAATTCATTTTCCTTGCCAAAGTTTCTGCCAATAAATCTGGACTGTTTGCTCTGCGTCGCGCTCGTCGCATCCAATGCATTGGGATGGGTACAACTACTTGCGCCCCGAATTGCTGCAAGTCTGCAAAACGCTCTTGGAATAATATTTTTGCCAAGGCAAAGTTCAGCGGCTCGGTGTGCGGTTTTTTGCAACACACAATTGCCTGGCTCAACTCGCCATAATAACGGCCAAGTGCCACGACGCGCTCCCACGGAAAATGTTGCCCAGCGCAATGCCCGCAACCATCTGTTTCTCCAGATATGCCATCCGCCGGTGCGCCGCATCGCGCACACCAACCGGCCACTGGAGGCGCCAATTGTTGTTTGCAATCAGGACACAAGCCAACGCAGTCCAACTGCTGATTGGGGTCCAGTTGGAGCAGTTGACTGCGACACCAGGCACACGTGGGCGGAAAGACCACATCCGCCAGCGCTTTGCAGGTAAGCGACACGCCACGCTGCCAATTGTCTCGAAACGATGCCCTTGATCGAGCAAAAATGCTTGGTGATTTCATCATGCATCAACTCAACAAAACATGATCATCAGCAAGGAGCATATCGGCATGTTGATTTAACGCTTCCTGAAAAAAATGCACCGGCCGACATCATACTCCCAGCGAAATGGTTGGCAATCACAACGCTGCGATTGATCGCTCTTGACGTGGCTCGGTCTAGGGGTTATTCCGCTAAACAGTGCGATTCCCCAGATACCGCATCAATCCGCAATTCTCCGGCCATGCGAATTCTCGATAGCTATTTATTACGGCAGTTTCTGAAAAATTTTCTGATTTGTTTTTGCAGTTTGACCGGTCTGTATATTGTCATCGATATTTTTGGCCAGCTCGACAGTTTCATGCGATTTGCCGGCGACCACGGTAATCTTTTGGCCATCATCGCCAAATACTACGGTTATCAAACTATTGGCTTCTTTGATCGTACGAGCGGCATCCTAACATTAATTTCCGCGATGTTCACAATCGCCATGTTTCAGCGCTACAATGAAATGATTGCGCTACAGGCCGCCGGGATTCGCAAATGGCGGATTATTAAGCCCGTAGTCATTGCGGTGATCGTGTTAGCCACTTTAGCGGCTGTAAATCGAGAAATTGTCATCCCGGCCATCCGCGACCATTTAAGAACCGGTCAGGCGCAAGACCTAGGCGGAGAAGCTGCGCACGAAATGACTCCGCGCACCGACAACAAAACAGACATCATCTTGCGGGGTAAGCAAACCATTGCCAAAGAGCAGCGTGTCGAAAAACCGTCATTCGCATTACCGACCGATCTGGATGTCTATGGAAAGCAGTTGGTCGCTGGCAAAGCGCTATATCAGCCGCATAACATGCAACATGCTAATGGGTATTTGCTCAAGGGCGTAACGCTGCCAAAGCAAATTGCATCCAAACCAACACTTAGCCTGAATGGAGAGCCAGTGCTCCTTACGCCGCACGATTATCCGTGGCTGGCCCCGGACGAATGCTTTGTCGTTAGTGACATAACTTTCGAATATCTAGCGAACGCCGACGATTGGCGACGTAACGCTTCACTGCCTGAGTTGGTGGCAGGCCTACACAACCCGAGTTTGAATTTTGGCTCCGATGTACGGGTAGCGGTTCATGCCCGCATGGTACAGCCAGGATTAGACGTGGTGCTATTGTTTTTGGGCTTGCCGTTGCTGCTATCGCGATATAGTCGGAATGTTTTTTTCTCGATTGGGTTATGCGTGTCGTTGGTCGTGGGATTTTATGTGGTTGTTTATGCCTGTCAGTACCTGGGTTCCAGTTACTTAATCAGTCCGGCACTCGCTGCTTGGCTTCCACTACTGATTTTTATTCCGCTGGCAATGTGGATGGGTGAACCCCTGCTAGAATGACACGATTTGATTCCGATCTGCTTTCGGGAACATGAAGTGCTGAAGCAATGCCCGCAGAATCAGATAGAATGACAGGGAATGCTAATTTCGTAAGTGTTTTCTTAAGCCCGCGTTCTAAAATTGAGTTCGCGGAGTTTCTGCCATGTCTGTTGGGACACAATCGGCTTGGTTGGAAGGCTTAACGATCCCGGAAGTGCTGGATCGCACCTTGGATCTGTTTGGGACGAGAGATGCCCTGATTTTTCCTCTCCTCAGCCTGCGCTGGACCTACCAACAATTTGCCGCACAAGTTGATCAAGCGGCGCGCGGCCTGATGGCACTAGGCATTCATCGAGGCGAGCATGTCGCGATTTGGTCCACCAATCTGCCTGAGTGGATCGTATTGCAATTTGCTACCGCGCGGATTGGCGCCGTGCTGGTGACCATTAATCCCGCCTATCGCGCCCACGAATTAGAGTACGTACTGCGGCAAAGCGATGCGGTGCTCCTGGTGTTAACAGATCGCTTTAAGTCGTCTGACTATATAGGCATGTTAGCGGAGGTTTGCCCAGAGGTGGTGCAAAATTCTGGCACAGCCCCAGCAAGGCATGGCGGTTTTCGGTCCATTGAGTTTCCCAAGCTTAGGCAGGTCGTTACGATCAAAGGCAATCCGCCGCCTGCCGCTACGACCTGGCAACAAATGCTGAAATTGGGAAATGCCGTGCCGCTGGAAGAAGTGCGCGCGGTAACGTTTCAACTTAGCCCGACCGATCCAATCAACATACAATACACGTCGGGCACGACTGGTTTTCCAAAAGCCGCGATGCTGAGTCATCGCAATCTGCTGTTGAACGTTTTCTACAGCGGCCAGTGCCAATCGCTTTCAGAACGAGACCGCATTTGTATTCCCGTGCCATTTTATCACTGCTTCGGCTGCGTGTTGGGCACATTGATGTCGATGGTTTACGGCGCAGCGATGGTCGTGCCGGCCGAATCGTTCGAACCTGGCGCCACGCTCGACGCGATTAAGCAGGAACGCTGCACCTCACTGTATGGGGTGCCCACCATGTTTATTGCTGAATTAAATGATCCAACTCTTGCTGGAAGAGATATTAATTCCCTGCGCACTGGAATCATGGCGGGTAGCCCTTGTCCGATTGAAACCATGCGCTCGGTAGTAGATATGCTGGGGTGCCGAGAGATAACGATCGGCTATGGCCAAACGGAAGCTTCTCCCATCATCACGCAGACTCGAATTGATGATCCACTCGAACTGCGTGTCCATACCGTCGGCCGCCCGCTGCCGGGTTTGGAAGTGAAAATTGTCAATCCAACGTCGTTTAGCCGCGAGCCGACAGGCGAGCGCTCTGCCGGCAGCAGTGTTGGCGAAAATCAACCGGGCGAACTTTGCGCTCGCGGTCATTGTGTTATGTTGGGTTATTATAACGATCCGCAGGCCACCGCCGAGGCGATCGACGCCGAGGGCTGGCTGCACACCGGGGATTTAGCGATTTGCTTGCCGAACGGGTCCTATAAAATTACTGGCCGCATCAAAGACATGGTTATTCGTGGCGGCGAGAATATTTACCCGCGCGAAATCGAAGAGTTCTTGTTTACGCACCCGGCGGTGGAGCAAGCCGCCGTAGTGGGCGTGCCCGACGCCAAATTCGGCGAGGAACTATGCGCATGGATTAAATTGAAGGCCGGATTTGTTGCGGAAAGTGCTATTGGTTCGGGTTCCGCGTCCATCCCACCGTTTAGCCGCGACGCGGAGTCT
The DNA here is from genome assembly GCA_035656635.1 of Pirellulales bacterium. Lineage (NCBI taxonomy): Bacteria > Pseudomonadati > Planctomycetota > Planctomycetia > Pirellulales > Pirellulales bacterium. Next base: position 8,301 of record DASRSD010000093.1, on the reverse strand, counting down.
GCGGAGAGGAGCGCTGCTGCGATTACTCCCGACCAAATCCGCGATTTCTGCCGGGCGAAGTTCGCCAAATATAAAGTGCCGCACTACGTGAAATTCGTTACCGAATTTCCGCAAACTGTAACCGGCAAGATTCAAAAATTCAAAATCCGCGAACAGATGTGCAACGAGCTGGGTCTCAAAGAGCAAGAAACAGCTTGAGTACTATAGTCGAAAGCCGCTGCTTTTGTCGGACAGCTCACCGCGGCGAAGCTTGCGATACATGTCGAGCGCTTCGCGGATGATTTTAATGGCCTCGGTCGGGCCTAAAATATCTTCCACTTCCACGGTTTTGTGCTCCAGCTTTTTGTAATCTTCAAAAAAGCGCTTGATTTCCACCAGCGTGTGCTTAGGCAGCTCGGTGCGGTCGTTGTATTCCTCCACGGCCGGATCGCTGACGTTCACGGCAATGATTTTGTCGTCCAGCCCTTTTTCGTCGCGCATGCGCATCACGCCAATGGCTCGGGCGGCGACAATGGTCAGCGGATAAACCGGCTCCTGGCCGAGCACCAGCACGTCGAGCGGGTCGCCATCTTCGCAATGGGTGCGGGGAATGAAACCGTAATTGGCCGGATAGTGGACGGCGCTGTACAACACACGGTCCAGGCGGATGAGGCCGGTTTCCTTGTCCAGCTCGTACTTGTTTTTGCTGCCTTGCGGCACTTCGATGATGGCCGGAAAGACGTGATCGATTTGCTGGTCGTCAACGTAAATATCGTGCAGTGGATGCATGTGCGAAGTGTAGCACACACAAGGGGCGGTTGGCGACGGGCGGGCAGCGCGAGAAAAGCGAATTTTGAGTTGCGCCAACGGGGCAGCGAGCGCTCCGCTCCGAGGACTGCGCGTCGTGGCTAAACGAATGTGCGTCGTGGTTGAGGTTGCGACGGCAACTCACCGCCGCGCGCCGCCGAAGTGTCTGTTCAATTCAATGCGACCGGGTTCGGCTAGTGCGCCTCGCGGAAGATGCCCGTGGCGTACCAAATACCGTTGCTGCCTTCGCGAATGTCGTAGCCATAGCTGGCTTGCTTGGCGCTGACGGCTTCCCAGTGGCCGGGCGATTGTCGCCAACTGGCCACGCAATCGACGCAGGAATCCATCAGGTCTTGGTCGGGCCAACTTTCAGCCACGACTTCCACGGGCATGCCTGCCTCACCGCGACCCAACAGTTTTCCGAGGATGCGTTCAAATCGCGAGCCCCAACCTTGGTGTCCCTGAACGTGGACCTGCGCTTGATAATCGGAATGCGAGGTTGCTTCCGACAACAGGACCGGGTTTTCCTGACCGTTGGTGCTGGCCGGGTGTTCCGGATGAATTCGTACCGCTAATATCATGCTGCGCTGGGTAAGCGTTCCTTCCGGAAGGCCCACGAGCGTTTCGATTTGGCTGGGACGGAAACGGTAATACTTGCCCGGCGTGAATGGCAAAACGCTGACGACGTAGCTGTAGTATTCTGCCTTTTCATGGGCCATATCGATTACGGCCAGTCCCGGACCTTTGTGTAATTCAGAAAACGCACCGTGATCGAGTAGCCGAATGTTTTGTCCTTTCGTACTAATCTGTGTGTCTATCGGCAGCTTCACCAAAATAAAGCTATCGAGCTTTTCGGGGACTGTGAGCTGGCTAAACGCCTTTTCCACATTCGAGACGGAGTCGCCCGCTACGCTTGCTTCCGCTCGCTTTTGATCGGAGGGCCGGAAGAAATGAATTAGCATCATTTTCTTTTCGGCTTTGGCTTGATTCATTGCCACCGAATAGTCATTGAGCCAGCTGATAACGTGACCGGAGCCCGAGGAAACTGAATCAGGCGCCGCCCTCGTCAAATCAAGTTCATTCGTGGATTCAGCAGCTGACCTATGATTCGCGGGGATCGACGGGTCAACAGCGTTTGCAGAACAGCAGATAAAGCTAAGCCATATTGCCAGGGATGGGATACGACTTCTGGCAATCAATGTTTCGTACGTAACTGGCATGAGTAGCCTCCTTACATTTCGATTCACGCAATCCTTAAGACGCGTGGATCGTGATACGATGCCGGATCGATTCCAGCGGGGATGCTTTGGTGCTATAGGCGGGTTGATCGAGGATGCTAGCAGATCAAGTCAGGATATTAAGGCAACATAAAACGATTTCGACAAGGGGGCTGGCTCGATGGTTTGAAGAAAATAGTCTGACTTTGCGGTTGTATTCCGGCGCAAATGACTCAAATGCCAGTAAGAGGAAGAGATGACCTTAGTCAAATTGAGGGCCACGCTGAGATGGGGTGATTCTGACGATTTTTCCAAACCTGCAATTTAGGGTGTTGGCGTGCATTGGAATTTCGTGGTATGAATTGACGGTACACTCCATGTACTACACCGTTTGTTAGGAATGAAAGGAACGTACGGATGCGATTGCCAACACACTTTCTAACCGCAGCAGTTTTTGGCCTTTGTTTGTTGTTTCTGTCCCATGTTGCTGCCCAAACTCGCTCTGGTGAACAAGTTCGGAATGCTCTTTCGGATCAAGACAACTGGCTTTCTGGCCAAGCTAATCAGCCGGGCTGGAATAAATATCTGCGCACTGCGGAATTGAAACAGCAGCTTGAAAAAGGGCCGGATGCTGACGCAGTGGTGGTTAAGGACATCCTCCAGAAATACCAAGCGCGCGAGCCAGGATTGCGGTTGTCCCAGTTCGAATCGACACGCAAGGCACTCGTCGCTTGGATCAAAGACCTTTCGCAGCCGAAAGCGGCCGACTTGCCCGCAATGGCTCGAGCGGCAAAATCCGACTATAAGCCTGTAGAAAAGTCGACCGTTATGGAGCGGCAAGTGGCATTAGCATCCGCTGTACGGCGATTAGATCGATATTTGAAGGGTTCCGGTAGCAACGGCGCCAGCTGGCGGAAGTTTCTTGGTCTGGACGATTTGCAGACGGAATTAAAGAAAGATTTAAACGCTGATCCAAAGATTCTCAATGCATTTGCAACCCGTTATTCATCTGGATTTTCGGGTTTAGAATTGCCGCAATTTCGTGGCGTGACAACAACTTTGCGGCCGTATGCCGGCTTATTGGCGGCCTTTCAGAATTCGCAAGCCCGAGAAGATTACGATAAAAACTTGGATGCGTTAGCTGCTAGTTTGGAAACCGCTGCCAAATCGCCCGCTACATTCGACCGCCGAGAATTGGGCGAACTTCTGGACCGCATTTCGAAATCTGGACAGGCGCCGGGATTGGTTGCTGCGGTGCGCGGACAAGACAGCCAATCGAATTTACTAGTCCACGTTTCCAGCGACATTGTTGTTAGCGGTATCAACGACCAAATCGACGAACAAACCCCAATTAAAGATGTCATTCTGGGAACCGATGTAGAAGGCTCCGGCCATACCACAGGCCAAGTGCGTGCCGCGCTGGTTCCCAACCGCGACAAGGCGATCGTAGAAATTGGACTCACGGGCCAAACGAAGTCCAAGACTGTCGGCTATCATGGCATGGTCACGGTGTTTAGCCACGGTACCACGCAGTTAGCCGGTAAGAACCGTGTCGAGTTTGACGAAGTCGCATTCATTGGCGATCCTGCTTCTGCGCAGTGTTGTACTAACAATGAGATCGATTGTATTGATGTTTGCGCAGGACGATTGATCACACGCATCGCAACGAACCGCGTTTACGGCAGCAAAGATGAAGCCGAGGAAATAGCAGGCGAGCATGCGGAGGCGCGGTTGGAAAATCGAATGGATAGTCGCACCGGCACCTTGATGGCAAATTTGAATCGTTCGTTTGATGATCGGTTCCGGAATCCGCTCCTGCGGCGAGACGCGTTTCCCCAGCAGCTTTCGTTCAGCACGACAAGCGATTGGCTGAATGTGGTGGGTTTGCAAGCTCGAGCAAATGAGTTGGGCGCCACTACACCGCCTCCGGATGCTGCTTCCAATACACAACTTTCAATTCGACTACATGAATCATTGGTCGATAATTTAGGTGGTGCTGTTGAAGCGGGTCGCGCTGTTCGCTCGCTGGCCTATCGTCGCTCCGTACGGGATGCTGCCAGCATGCGCTATGAGCCAACTGAGTTCAACGACTACTTGCAATGTCTGGCCGAAGCGGCAGCTCCAGCCGACCATCGTGACAATTCGCTAGTCGTCACGTTTGATCAGTTCCAATCACTGATGAAAGATCGTTATAGCATTACGGTCACGCAGGCTGAGTACGATACGCTGACTCGCGCTGTATTTAATGCCTCTTTGACGGAAGACCAGTTTAACCGCTACTTGGCCGGCCTTTCGCGCGAATCGGTTTCATACAACGATGTGATGAAGTTCCTGGCCGACGTCAAACGCGGCGATGTCCAAGTCAATTACGCAGGGATGACATTCGCTGATGAACAGCCCGTCGATATTCAATTTCGTGATGGCACTGCCCGCCTCGTGCTACACATTAAATCGACTACGCAACCGAATCTGGATAATAATGGCCAACGCGTGGTTAATCCATATCCGGCAGAGGTATATGTCACATACAAACTGACACTAGAGGGCGGTGTGGCCCGAGCTTCGAGAATCGATGGTGAGTTTGGCGTCAAAGGCCTGCCGATGCCCGGGGATGCGGAAGCCAATCTTTCGTTTGCCGAAAAAACACGCCGCAGCACTTTGATTACCAAAACATTGCCTCGGCGATTTTTTGGAGTTGGCGAAGCGCCAGCTGAGGACAAAGAAGCCAACTCAGAGCCCATTTTTCCGCAGCAATTGAAATCCGAAGGCATGACTTTGCGAGGCCGCTGGGCAAAGCTCGGCCAACTTCCATGGACCCAATTGGTTTCTAAGGATGGGTGGCTGGCGGTCGGCTGGACACTGCCCGCTCAGGGCACGTCGGCCGAATCGGCTAGCAGCACTTCCGGTCAATTCTAAATTAATTTCCCAAGGTCTGCTGTTTACGGTATGCTGTTCTACCGTCGCTTGAAATTAGCACTTGATCGGGTTGTAGCATCATTGCAGACTCCAACCAAAAATTATGCAGCGTTACGTTGAAATCACGTTTGATTGCTTGCCGCTACGTTCGATTTCTCGGTTGGAAATTCCATTGGATGCTTCGCCGCGTTATCGTCAACGATGCGAACACATAAAAGCTGCCATGGAAGCGCATGGTTCCCACAATTCATATTACTTGTACAATGCCCACTGCGTGTTTCATCTGACTAATTCAGCGGAAGAAGGAATGCTGGAATTCAGCTTCGAAGGAACGCTGCTTACTGATGAAACTGATCAACAGGCCGCCCACGCCAATCTACAGGTGAAACTGGAGCGTGAAACGTGCGAATGGCTTACGGAACCCATTGTTGCTTGGTTTAAAGACACAGTGCCGCACGCTGTCATGGTGGAGTTCAATCGCTACATTGCCGGCGGCGATTTAGAACAAGCTAAAAAGCGAATCGCCACATTGCAGGCTAAAGCTGACCAATCGGGCGGCTACATGGGCATGTATCTCTAAGTACCGCGCCACTATGGTTGAATTTCACGCGCGTTGCTTATGGCATCGGTAGAAAAACGCGGCCAAGCTGCCTACCGCGAGCAACACAAGCGTTGACGGTTCCGGTACGAATGCGACGTTCACGTTCTCCAGTACCATTTGTCCGGTAAAGTTGCTACCGAAGAGGAAAAAGCCAAGTTCGTCGTACGTCCAACTTGACGAAGCGGGCGTGGCGTCCAAAATGCTGCCTGTAAAGGAATACACGCCAGAAGTCGCACTGCCGGTGATGCTGTCGATTTGCGACATTGCCCAATCGATTTCCAAACCAGTGGCTTCGCGCGTGTAGGTGAGCGATAGCGAATAGATGCCGGCTGGCGTGCTGCCGGTAAAACTGCCCATGGCGGAAGTGGTGAAACCGTTTACCACCGTCGCGGAATTTGGGCTGGCCTGCGACCACCACTGCCCAACGCCACCGCCACTGGATCCCTTTTCGAAAACGCCATTGGTGAAGCCCTGAATGGCATTGCCGACGAAATATCCTTGCCAGGGTGTGCCGCCGGACACGTTTCCGGCAATGGTGCCGCCGACGTCGTTGAACATACCGAAGCGAAACTGAATGTCGTTCAGCACCAGCGGCGCGCTGAGCATGGCGGTCATCACAATTTTTTGCCCGACTTGGCTCATAGTGTATCCGCCCGTGTGATTGGGACCGGAGCCGAAGCTGGAATGAATGACCGGCGCGCCAGTGGTGTTGGTGACGCTCACGACGTTGGAATGGTCATCGTATAAACCGGTGCCGGCATCTTGCACCCAAGCGCCAGTGACCGAGGCCGGGAAAGAATTGGCGGCAATCGTGCTGTTGATCCAACTGGAAAAATTGGAAACCCGGGTGTAATTCGCGCTGGCGCCCCACGAGACGATGTTGCCGGAACCCAGCGCGGTGGCGGTGGCGGTCAACCCAACCAGCCGCCAATTGGCCAAATTGTTGGCCTGCGTGGGATCGTTGATGTTGGTTCCATAAAAAGCGAACATGGGGCCGCCGCTGTCGCCCGATTCGCCGATGCCTTGCACCAGGCCGTCAGCTTTGAGCGTGGCATTGCCGGTGCCGCCTGTGCCGATGGTAATTTGTCCCAGGCCATTGATCGAAGTGGCCACATTGTAAGCGCGGTGGAAAGTTTCCGCGCCACTACCGGTCCCGGCGACATCGCTGCTGCCGGCGGCTTGAGTCGTGTCGATAACGCCCCAAAAACCCCAACCGCCAATTTCCACCACGCGGCCGATTTCATCGGAAGAAGTATTGATGTCGCTGAGCAAATTAATCGCGCCGGGAATTCCGCCGCGCAAATGCGTGAGCGAAATTTCTGAGCCGCCGTCGGGCGTGAAAATTTGGCTCCCGTAAACCGTCGCTCCCGATACGGCCACATTTACATTGCCCGGGCTGGTGATGGTGCTGAAATCACTGCCGTTTTGCACCACGTGGCGCACGCTGAGGGCCCATTCGTTATTCAGCAGAATGGTGGTTCCGCGCGTATTGTTCGACGTATTGTTGATGATGTAGTCGTTGGGGAACCAGAGTGGCATATCGGTTAGGCCGCTGGTGCCGGCGGTGGTGCCAAAATTGGGATCGTTGTTCCAATACACGGCCTGGGTCGTCCTGACGCTGACCAGGGAAACAACCAATATCAGTGGCAGTAAAAACCACTGGTGACGTATTTTTATTGCCTTCATTAACTTTCTCGCGCGGTCAGCCGCCACATCTTCATCCAAGGGTGGCAACAGCAATACATACCCTAATGCGAACTATCTTAACCGTAAATAACTGGCCTGAACAGCGTTTACCAGTTTTTAGATACGATTTTTGACAAGTCTGTCGGTTCAGTCTTTTGAGACCGTCGAGAACTTTAGGATGAGAATCCTTTCATGCCACGCAGGAGAGAGATCCTGCATTTTGTCAGAGTTCGGCAATTGGAATTTATCTTGGTGGCAGCCCGGTCGGCGGTGGAATCCAGAATGGAGGATGTCCATATGGTGGCGGTCCATTTCCGAACGGTGGACCGTTAATCGGCGATTTGCCTTCAGGCGGTCCCTTACCACCTGGTGGTCCGTGATCGAAATTCTTCGGTTCTACGATGCCATGATAGGCACCTAAAATGTACGGATAATTCGCCGTGACGTGGTAGTGATAGCCACGCACCGAATCAGTGTGTCCATTGCATTCGTCCAAATCGGTCGGCGGCTTGCCGTCTTCCCCGTTGGGGCCGTAAATAGCGTATCCATCGAATGCATATCCAATCAATGGTGAATGTTCGCCTTCCGGATCTTTGAATGGCGATTTCACGCATACTGGATACTTATGGTAATGATATCGCCCCTGCGGATCGGGATGCCCACAACAAGAATCGAATACTTCTAGCTTGACCGCATCGCCCCCTTCAGCGTTGTACTGGTTGTAAAATGGAATGCCGTTTATTGCCACGCCTATGGGCCCAAATGGCGTTTTGGTGGGCTTGGCTGCTGGCTTCGGATTTAAAGGAATGTAGAAAGTGTAGTCTTGCTTGCGAATTGTGTTGGGATTGTCTTTGTTGGGAAAGTTGCCATGCGGATGATTGGGAATACCATCGCTCTTTATGATCAAGTATTTATCAGTAAACGAAACTTGCACATTCGAACTGAATAAATTCTGATGAGCATCGCTGGAGCCTTTTAGTGGCGCGGAAGTTTTTACACTCTCTTTTGGTTGAGTACCTTCGTCTGCCTTTGGTTCGGCTCTCCCTAATAGGGCAATCCCGGCTAGTAATAAGCCGGTACCGATCGTTCGCAAGG
>DASRSD010000092.1 GCA_035656635.1 Pirellulales bacterium | reverse complement strand
GCGGGCAAAACCTTTCCCTAATTAATGTCCGGCACGGCTTCGCTGCCGTTGCGGGTGCCTAAAGCGCGCCATGTGTTCAAGTCGATGGTGTCGCTGATCGAAGTCACGTGCCCATCGCCAAAGCAAACATTCACAATGCCGGTGTGATAACTGCGGGCCGCAACCAACGCCGCTTCGCCCGGAGTGTCAGGAAGCGAGCTAAACGCTCCACAATCTTCGCCCGCGAAATTGGGTGGGGCAACGTGGTTATACATGGTGGCCATATACATACCCACGGGCCAACCGTCGGTGTAACTTTTTCCACTGCCAGCTCCTGTAGTGTCCCCTTTGTCCCATCGACCCATGGCAGTGAAGTTAAAGGAATCTTTCATAATGGTGGGATTACTCACAGCCGCCAAAGCGGCATTGTATATAGTGGCCGTATCCGAGGCGGGATTGGTGTAAGGAAGATTGTTGTAAGTCAGTGTCATTTTGCACTGTACCACGTCGTCCCTGGTGACCGGACTATTGGCCGGCACAAGCAAGCTGCCTTTGGTTCGCTCTGAGAAGAAAGCAGTTTTCGACAAGCCATCGGAAATATCCGATACGCGCAGTCCTTTGCCGATGGTAAATGCGCCATTGCCGCCACTGTTATCGGCCACAATTTGCGCAAGGGTTGATGGCGTACCCGCCGTCTTCCAGCCGGCATAGGGCGTGGAACCACCGAAATTATAGCGATAGTTATTCTCTGAAATCACGGCACCGGTATTTGGGTCGCTCGGGCAAATAAAAATCGCGGCGGCCTGCGAATAAGCAGCATAACTGGGATTCGCCGTAAATGTGCCGATCGGGCTTTCCATGACTGTTGTGATTGGCAACTGGAAGTTAATCAGATTGTAAATCCCTTGCTCTTCCATGAACGGCAGCAGCCAGGTATGCACCGAATAGAATCCGGTCTTCGTAGTCGCATCAACGACGACGTCGGTGTACGAAGTTTTCCCCGGTTGCACGATGCCATTATGGGTCCAATCGGGCAGCATGCGGCCTTGCGGGAACGCCTTTTTGGCGCTTTCGTAATTGAACAGCGCCAAGCCGATTTGCTTGAGGCTGTTTACGCATTGCGAACGGCGGGCAGCTTCGCGCGCCGCCTGCACGGCAGGCAGCAGCAGCGCGATCAAAATTCCAATAATGGCAATCACCACCAGCAATTCAACCAGCGTAAAGCCACGACGAACGCGCAGCGTGCCATGGTTCATAGGACGAGCATCGGCTTCCATGATTCACCTAAGCGACGATTGGAACAGTAAATAACGCCAAACTACATCCGGTTTTCGTTTGGCGTTCAACAGTGCATGCGCTACGAGTTGATTGCGGTCCGCGCAAGTTTACGGTGGAAGCAACCGCTGCCGTTAAGTGTAACGGTAACCGCCGATAATGTCCACCATCTTCGGCAACAGCGTTCGCTAGATTTGCGTTAAGAAACAACGAGAGGCGTCAGAAACCGGGAACCCCCCTCTGGGAGACTAATCGGTACTTTGGCGACCCCCACCATCGAACTATTCGCAGATAAAGCGCCGGCAACACGTAGACGCGTTTCTCCGAAACGCGTCCGCGAGTCTCGGAGAGACTCCGCCTACGTGAGTCGTAGGCCAGGCGCTCCGTGCGTGATAAAAGCTAATTTCCATCGAAGATGGCGCATCGGCTCATCGTTCTGCGACAACCGGATTTCGCAGCTTTCCAATCCGCTCGATTTCCACTTCCACGACGTCGCCGGGTTGAAGATAAACCGGCGGCTTTCGCGCAAAGCCGACGCCCGGCGGCGTGCCAGTGTAAATTAAATCGCCCGGGCTGAATGTGCAGACGCCGGAAATGTAGCTGATTAAATCCGCTACGCCGAAAATCAGTTGCGAGGTGCGGCTATCTTGCATGGTGTGGCCGTTGATTCGCAGGCTGATTTGTAAATTGCCGGCATCGGGCAGTTCGTCGGCAGTGACCAATTCCGGGCCCAGCGGCGCGAAGCTATCGAACGATTTCCCCAACAGCCATTGCCCCCCGGGCTTGTGATTTTGCCAATCGCGAGCGGAAATATCGTTGCCGCAAGTATAGCCGGCGACGTGTTCGAGCGCTTGCTGCTTGGGAATGTGTCGGCCGGGCTTGCCAATGACGACCACCAACTCCGCTTCGTAATCAACCTTTTCGCTCAGCCGCGGCAAGACAATGGGCTCACCCGCCGCACGCAGCGCCGTCACAAATTTGTTGAACACCACCGGCTCCGGCGGCGGTTGTTTGCCGGTTTCGCGGGCATGGTCCGCATAGTTGAGGCCGATGCAAAAGATTTTTTCCGGCCGCGGCACGGGGGGCAAAAGCTGCACCTCCGCGGGATTGATCGCCTGGCCATGCGTTACGGCAAGTGCCGCGCGGCGCAGGCCGTCGTGGCCCAGTGCCAGAAGCTGAGTAATATCACTGGGCAGACTCGAATCGGCCTGTTGCAAGTCAACATAAAAACCATTGGGCAGCACTGCGGCCACTCGCGGACCGGAAGCCGAGGCATAAGAAATAAGTCGCATGGAAGGTAGAGGGGATGGCGGTTAGAAATTACCACGTCGGAAGAAACTTTCGCACGGCAACGGTTTGAATACATGCTGCAGCGCCGGACAAACCCGCACGATCGTTATCAGCAAATTCATCGGGAATCATTACACGGACGGCAAGATTATAAAATTTGACCAAAGGCCAGCCATAACCTAGCCTTCTGTGGTCGATTGTACGCGGCGCTAGTCTAGAGGGTCGGAATCGGTGCGCAAAGAGGCTGTCGCCGTAACCGGCATCGAAATTCCTTTGTCGTTGGCCCGTCGCTCACTTGGCAGGTTTGCCGGGGGCCACGCGGAGAGTTATCGGCGTTGGTTGTCGGATCGCTTTCCTAAGGACTTCTCGTAGCAAACGCCGACAATGTCGGATTGATAATTCTCCGATGGCGCAAGCTTCTCCCGCTCAATTTCCGACTTCGAATGCTGCCCCTGTCGTGGCTAGCCTGCCGCCATCCGCCGAGGCAGAGAGCGCAGCGGTGAATGTGGAAGAAAAGTTTTGTGAGCTTCACGCGCTGTTGGATCATGGCGAGCTCGACCATCGTCGAGGCCAGTCGACCAGCAGCATCCAAGATTCTGCCCTGGAAGGCGTGCTGGACCAGCGGCTGGCACAGGCCCGGCTGGGACTAGCCAGCAGCTTGTTGACCGCCTTGCGCTGCAAAGATTCGTCGACGGCCTCCCACAGTGTTCGCGTTGCGCTGGCGTGTTCTGCCTGGGGGTTAGCCTTGGAGCTGCCGCCGCTCCAGCGAGATGCCCTGGAAATTGCCGCACTGCTGCACGATATCGGCAAGATCGGCGTTCCCGATGCGGTTTTATTGAAGCCCGGCGAGCTGACGGCGGACGAGCGCGTATTCATGGATCGTCATCGCTCATTGGGTTTGCAAATTTTGGAATCGTGTTGTGCTTCGCCCGAGGTGTTGGCCATCGTGCGGCATAGCGCTACGTGGTTTGACGGCAGCCGCCAGCGGGTCGATTGCGAAGGAAATAATTTGCCCTTGGGTGCGCGCGTGCTGTCGATTGCAAATGCCTTCGACTCCATGACCACGCCGCAAGTTTATCGGCCCGCGATGTCCCACGAACGGGCCATGAAGGAATTATGCGACTTTGCGGGAACGCAATTCGATCCGCAATTGGTGTTTCACTTTGCGGAACTGTTGTCGATGGATCAGCAAAAGCTGCACGGCCGGGTGGCCCGCCGATGGTTGCGGGAGCTGGACCCCAACACCACATTAGATTGGTGGCAACAATCTGCGAGCCCATCCGTCGATAGCCCGTGCCAAATTGAATCGCTGCATCAACAAAGATTGTTGGAAAACATGTACGACGGCGTGATTTTCCTGGGCACGCAGTTGCAGGTTAAGCATTGGAACCGCGGGGCCGAGCGGTTGACGGGGATTAACGGAACCAGCATGTTGCAGCGACAGTTCATTCCCAGCTTGCTCAAAATGCGCGATGAGCGCGGCCGAGATATTGCCGATCAGCAGTGCCCGGTGGGACTGGCCATGCATAGTAGCGTGCAATCGTTGCGGCGGCTGATCATTTGCGGTCGGGGAGGGCGAGATTTGGCCGTCGACGTGCACACGATTCCCATCGTCGGCGCCGATGGCGCCACGCAAGGCGTGACCGTTCTGTTGCACGATTCCTCGGGGGAAGCATCGCTGGAAGACCGTTGCCAGCATCTGTATCAACAGGCGATTCGTGATCCGCTAACGCAGTTGGCCAACCGTGCCGAGTTCGATCGCGCCCACGCGCTATTTATCGAAGTGCATCGCGAGCGGAAGCTGCCGTGCAGCTTAATCATTTGCGACATCGACCGGTTTAAGCAGGTCAACGATACCTACGGCCATTTGGCGGGGGACGAAATTATTAAAAGCTTCGCGCAACTGCTGAAAAGCGGTTGTCACCCGGGCGATTTGGTGGCCCGCTTCGGCGGCGAAGAGTTTGTCATGCTGTGCGCCGATTGCAACAATGCCTCGGCCGCGGCGCGGGCGGAACAAGTGCGGCGCGGATTTAACGATTTATCGCAACCGGCATTGGGCGGCAAGGCCTGCTCGGCCAGCTTTGGCGTGACGGAAATTCAAGGCGGCGACACTGTGCAGACGATGCTCAACCGCGCCGATCGCGCGCTGCTGATGGCCAAGGAAGCCGGCCGCAACTTAGTGGTGCAACTTGGCAGCGGTTGGAACGGCGAATCCACCGAACGGGACCGCCGCTGGCGCTTTTGGCGAAAGAACACGACCGGCCCGCTATTGGAAAGGGCGCTTGTCACCAACGTGCCGCTGGATATTACCGTGGAAAAGCTCCGCGGATTTGTATCTGATCAACAAGGCGCAATCTCGCGAATTGAAAATGAATGTGTCGAATTGCTCCTGCAGTCCGGCATGGTGGATTCTCGACGGCGCGCTGATCGGCCCGTGCCGCTGGTGGTCGAGTTGAAGTTCACCCGCGAAGCAAGGCCACTAGGCGAAGAGAGTTCCAACAAAACATCGGCGCTCCCACCGCAAACACATATCCAAGTGACGATTCGGGCCAAGCGCGGCCGTGATCGTCGCTACACAGCCACGTTGGAGCAAGCCCGGCGTGTGATTGTAAGTTTGCAGTCCTACTTGATGGCGAATGAATTGACGGATGTGTCTGGACATCAAGAGGCCACGCAGCAAAGCGCTGATTCGCACTTTGATGCGAACGAAGCCGTCGCCACAGCTCGCCCTGGCAGCGAACAAGACGCCCGCACTGCAACAAGTTGCTGAGCTTTGTTGGCCACCGAGCTTTCGCGCCGGGTAGGCCAAGTCGACTGCACGAGTCGCAGCCAGTTTGGACGAAATTTGCTCATCTTTACCGCCCGTCGGTCATATTGCCGATGGTCATGCGACCCGATTGAATCGGCGTCCTATTTGCCTCCGGCCGATTGCGGGTCTGGCGGCAATTGAGTATGCTGCGCATCGGACTGCTGCTGCTCCAAAAAGACCTACGATTTTTGCCTCCGCTGGCTGCTTGTGCAACACACGGAAAAGGAGATTAAACATGGCGTACACATTGCCTCCACTGCCTTATGCCACCGATGCGTTGGAACCGTACATCGATGCCAAAACGATGGAAATTCATCACGATAAACACCATCAGGCATACGTTAATAATTTGAACACGGCACTGAAAGACAGTGATTTAGGCAACCAGCCGGTTGAGCAGCTCATTGCCAATTTGGACAAAGTGCCCGAGGGAATTCGCACGGCGGTGCGCAACAACGGCGGCGGGCACGCAAACCACTCGATGTTTTGGCTGCTGCTGAAAAAGAACAATGGCGGCCAACCCACCGGTCAGTTGGCGGAAGCCATTCAAAAAGACCTCATGGGTTGGGATCATTTCAAGGAAGCTTTTGCCAAGGCTGCTGCGGGCCGCTTCGGCAGCGGATGGGCTTGGTTAAGCGTCGACAAATCGGGCAAGCTGGTGGTGGAAAGCACCCCGAATCAAGACAGTCCCTTAATGGGCGCTGCTGCCAATGCCAGCGGCAACAAGCCAATTTTGGGCGTTGATGTTTGGGAACATGCTTATTACTTGAAGTACCAAAATCGCCGGCCGGAATATGTTGACGCCTTCTGGAATGTGATCGATTGGGACACCGTTGCCAAGAATTATGCGGCGGCGAAAAAGTGATAGCAGTGGCGGCTCGGGTTTCTCACTTGCCGATGAGCGGCAGATGAGTGGCGCGATTTTGGCATTACTGCATCTGTTGAATGGGCCGCGCTAGCACTCCGCTTGGGAACCTGCCGTTGACCAAAGTGCTGGGAACGCTAGAATCCTGCCCCTGCCGCCACAAATCTGCATGCTTGCGCGCAAGCATGCAGTGGGTTTGTAATGATTGCGTGGAGTTTACGAATCGCCCCAGCCGAAGTTCAATAATATGTCGGCAGTGGGCGAGCCGCGCCGAGCAATAATTTCGGGCAAATCTTTTCCGTATCCCATCCTCAGGGAAGAGGATTCTCCGGCCAGTGCATTTCGACAGGGAAGTCGAAAGCAGCCGGATGTGGTCTTCACACCCTGGCTAAGTTAAAAGGTGGTTTCTGCCATGCGTGCCACATCTGGCCGATTTGCGGTGGTCGTATTGACGGTGATTGGAGTTGGCGGCTGCACAAGCGGCAGCGGCAGCATGTTTGCGTGGTGGCATAAAAAGCCTGACACGGCTGTAGCAGGCGGCGATGCTCCAAAGTACAACGCCGCGGCAGCGACGCTACCCAGTGCCAATCAAAATCCAAATAATTCGTTGGCAGGCATCGCCAGGCCGCCCGCGACTAATCCGGCCGCAGCTTTGGGTTCTGCGAATGCCGCCGGTTTTAATAGCAATGTAGCGAATCCGGCGGGCTATCCGGCATATCCTGTCACGCCCTATTCGCAAGCTAGAGTAAGTCCTGTCGCCACGGGCCCGCAAACTGCAGGGATGGCAAGTGCGACAAATGCTCCGCCGGGAGTTGCCTATGGCGCCCCTAGCGCGGCGTCAGGCGCCGGTGTTTATCCTGCCAATGGCGTCGCTGCCGCACCGCCAGGTGTCGGACAGCCTCAATCCGGTTTTTATAATCCGACCTACGATGGAGGCGCGGCCGCCAATCGCTACGCCTCTGGCGCTGCAATTCCTGGCATGCAACCGGCGATGCCGAATGCCGCGCCAGCCATGTCGGCCATGCCGAACAGTTCCATGCCAAATTATCGCGTTGCCGATGCGCGCAGCGGTATGGGCTCGGCGCCGATGACAAGCGCTCCGAGCGGCGTTGCTCCGCCAAATGCAGCCGTGACTGCTCCTGCGGCTGCCAACCCGCCGAGTGACGATCGATACAGCGCCGCCGGGAATACGATGAATGGCGCCGCAAGTCCGTTTCCGCCGTCGGCAGATCGCTATGCGGGGCCCGCTTCTGCCGCGCCTGCGGCCAGCAGTTCATTCGCTCCGGGAGCTGGCGACCGTTATTCCCAACCCACCGGCGATTATCGATCGGCCCCAAGCTACGATGTGAACGCCACAGGTTCGCAACCTGCAACGACAACCAACCCTGTGGGCAATACCGGTTACAATCCGCCCAATGTTTACGCTCCGCCAACGGCCACTCCCGGTGCAGCCGTCCCAAGCAATTCGGATTACCGGCCCGGCGGCACGGGCAACTACATTTCGCCCAGCGGCGCGCCGTATCAACCCAACACTAGCAGCACTTCGCCGGAGAACCATGCACAAAGCGGTGGTGTAGTCCCGGCCGTTTATCAATCGGCGGCCAATGCAAGCCCGTCGTCCTCGGGCGTCGAGTTGGCATCTACTTCGCCGATGAGTTCGCCCAGCAGCGAGGTATATGGCGCCTATCAAGGCACAAACTCGAGCAGCTCCACCAACGAGCCTGCATACAGTTCGCCGCGTCCCACGGGCGCTGCTCCGGCTTTATTGCCTGCGCACGCAGCCTGGTAAGCGCGCGGCCTTTCTCCTTGCGAGTCTTTTGCGTCAAGCTTGACCCGCTGCGCGCCTCAATCTACCTTGGAAAGCATCACTGTTTTGAGGCGTGAAACCAAGTGAACGCTGGCAGCGAATTCATTCGGGGTTCGCCACTGGCAGATCGTAATTAGCCATGCGTCTCGTGACGTCGTATTTTTTGGTCGCCTTGCTGCTTGTGCTTGATGTCGCTTGCTGCGCGCCCGTCCAGGCAGCCGAATCTGCAAAAAGCAACGCGCCAAAAAACTACGCGCTAAATTACCTGGGCAAAGTGCGTTTGAGTGTGGACAAAGCGACCGATCAAAACGGTGCAACATTCACCATCACGGGTCTTAGCGGCATTGCCTACGGTTTTGATAACCGTTATGTGGCAGTGATGGATAACTCCAACCATCTGGTGTTTCTCAATGTGACTTTCAAAGACGATGGCACGATCGATCAGGCCTCAGTGACCGGCGGGCATACCATTGCGACCAGCCGAGATTACGAGGGAATTGCCTATACCGGCCAATCGCGCAACAGCGTGTTTCTTAGCAACGAGGCTACCCCGCCGCCGCCGGCGCTTTACGAATACAGCCTGGATAAATCTGCCACGCCGTTGCAAACCGTGGGCATGCCGCCGGTGTTCATGTATCAGGTCGATAACCGTGGGCTGGAGTCGCTCACTCGCCGGGCTGATGGGCAGGAGATATGGACCGCCAACGAAGAAGCCCTAACCGCCGACGGCGTTCCCTCCACGCGCAGCGCCGGCAGTGTCGTGCGGTTGGTTCGTTTCGCCGTGAATAGCAACACGTTGACACCGGCTCAAGAATACGCCTATGTGTTGGAGCCGATTCATGCAGGCGTGGGCACTCCGTTTAGCAGCGGCCTGAGCGATTTGGTTGTTTTGCCCGATGGCACGCTCTTAACGTTGGAACGATCGGCGATTGAAGGCCTGCCGACATTCGAGACGCGAATTTTTCAAGTCGATTTCAACGGTGCTACCGACATCAGCCAAGGCGTGCTGGCCAATGGGCTGAAGGGCCAAAACTATAAGCCTGTCGGCAAAAAGTTATTGTTTGCCAGCACCCAAATTGGCGAAAACTTGGAGGGGCTGTGTTTCGGTCCGGCGCTACCCAATGGCAACCAAGTGTTGTTGGGCGTGGTCGACAATGGCGACCCGGTTAGTAAGAACACGCTGGTCTCATTTGTACTTGTCGATCCCGCGCCGCTGCCGCCGGAAATTATCTATGCCGCCGCGGGGGGCGTGCTGCTATTGGTGATTTTGATCTGGGTGGTTTCGCGTCGATGGCGAAAAAACACCGCTGATGCCTAATACGGTTGAGAAAATGGCGGCGTTTACGGTGTTTCGTTGGTTGGGATCGGCAATTACAATGGATGCAACGTACGCCTGCCTCGGAACCAGGCGTGGGAATTGTCGCAGGTGGCTTTAGAAGAGGCTTCTATGATTCGCACTGTCTTTGTCTGCCGCGGGGCTCAATGCGCCCTGGCGTCGTTCGCTGTGTTAGTTCTCTCGACTGCCGTGCGTGCCGCCCCGCAATACGACGGCAGCAGCAATCAGTTGCCCACGCAGCAGAACTGGGGTTACCAGGCATTCAATAAAGCCAATCCACTGACCGCGCCTCTAGCGACGGCGGTTGCTGGTAGTAGCGTCACTACGCTTGATACCACGCCGCAAATCAACGATGTGGCCGGCTTCGCCACGCACATTCCCAATTTGCTCTCTCCGGGATTTCAATATACTGATCCGGATGTCGTGCCGCTCGATCGGACCACCGGCTTCGAGTTGGATTTTACGGTCAAGATGCTCAGCGAAAATCACGTCAGCAACGATCGCGCTGGCTTCAGCGTGATTGCGCTTTCCAACGATGCCACCCCGCAGGGAATTGAACTCGGTTTTTGGACCAACGAAGTGTGGGCGCAAAATGCCGGCTTCACCCACGGCGAATCGTCGAGTACTTTCGACACAACCGCCGGATTGATTAACTATCGCTTGGACATTCAGGGCGCCAACTACACGCTGTTCGCCAACAACGCGCAAATTCTCACCGGCGCCTTGCGAGATTACACAGCCTTCAACAGCGGTCCGCCGTTTAACACGGGGTTCCCCTACAATCAGTCGAACCTCACGTTCTTCGGCGACGATACCTCATCCGCCGCGGCGGACGTGCAGATCAGCAACTTCAACGTCGTTCCCGTGCCGGAACCGGCGGGATGGGCACTGGCGCTGGAGAGTAGCGCAATGGCATTCGTGATTTTCGGAATCGTGGCTTGGCGACGCTACCAGCCCATCACCATGTTCGATTCGATGACTTTGCGCGCCCGGTCCAAATCTTCGCCTGTCTCGTGCATGTAAATTCGAATCGCATGCACCTTGTCTCCCTGGGCTTTGCTCAGGCAATCACGGGCCGTGTGGCAAATGTCCACATGTCCGTTAATGCCCAGCACCGATTTGGAAATGACCCAAGTGTCGCGCGGTCGTTTGGTCAGCCGCAGCACTCTTTCGCCCGGGTAAGCCTGATTCGCCACTTGGCTTGCCTCATCGTCGTTAGCAGCCCAAGTGATGATAATGTGCGCGTCGGTTTCGACTTCGAATAGCGGCATGATGTTCCTCCGGTGGGCTTGATCTACCTGGATGCCGCGCTGGCGACGATAAGTAATGTGGCCAGCGTGAAGCTGCGGCAGCGCGACCTCCGTCAGGTGTTGTATGCAATTTACGATGCCTGCCAAGGCCCGTCAATGCGGTCCGAACAGAAGCTGGAAAAACGAATGATTGGCGATCAATTTTGCTTCGTCAAGCGGCATCAAAACTGCTATCGCGGCGCTGGGGCACGATAAGACAGAGCGTTTAATCGGCTTAGTCCATCGCGACCCCCGGAGTCGTTCTAAGTGGATTTTTCGCTTGGCACTGGCCATGTCGGCATTTATGCTTACGATAGCAATACGGGCGATTACAAGGCGATCCAGCGCAGTTTATGGCCACTGATTTCCGCCAGTTCGACGAGCACGGTTTCCCCATCGCGCCGCGGTTTGAGGATCTGAAGTTTCACGATGAGGAAGCGCCGCGCCGGCCAAAAATTTCCCTGCGCACCAAGCGAATGGTGTTGCTGGTCGTGCTGTTGGGCATTGTCGTGCCCGTTATGTTTGGGCCGCAAATTCTTTCGGTCGTCCAGCACGGAGTGGCCCATTGGTTTAGCAGCCGCGCCGAGCAAAAATTTTGGGCCGGAGATTATGTCGGCGCCAGCGCCGATTTTAGTCGCGCAATTGGCTGGAGCCCGCATTCCTGGAAATTGTATTTTCGTCGTGCCCAGTGCCGGGAAAAAATCGCTGATTTGAACGGCAGTCTGGCCGATTGGAATCAACTTGTCGGGCTGATCGATTCCAACCTCGATTTGTCCATTGTGTATGCCGAACGAAGTTGGATCTACGTGCGCTTGGGGCGCTATCGAGAAGCCCTCGACGATGCCAACCAAGCGGTCCGCGTCAGTCCGACGCCGGAGAACTTAAACTCGCGGGCATATGTCCGGGCAGTGGCAAATCAGGAATTGCCCGATGGCTTGGCGGATATTAATAAAGCTCTGGCGGAAACGGGGGATAATAATGCCGAGTTTCTGGATACCCGGGGTTACCTGCTGTTCTTATCGGATCGCAGCGAGGAAGCGTTAAAAGACCTGGACCGCGCCGTTCGTCTGACGGAGCGTTTCAAACAGGAAATGCAACTGCGGCAGCGCACTGCCAACCCGCTCACCTTGTTGCTCGATTTAAGGGAAGCCAATCGTAGCTTGGCGGTGATGTATCACCACCGCGGATTGGTTTACGATAAGCTGGGCCGCAAGCAAGAAGCGGACAAAGATCTTTACCACAGCCAGGAATTGGGCTACGATCCGGCGCAAGGCGTGTTGTAATTCGCGCTCCGCTGCCGCCGGCAAGTGCTTAGGCTTGCTCCACCGCCACCGCGTCGACTTCCTCTTGCGGGAGTTCACTGCACGGCAAAATGGTGACGCCGCTGTGACGGAAAACATGGTTGCGGCCGGCCGCCTTGGCGCTATACAACGCGGCATCGGCTCGGGCGAGCAGCGTTTGCGCATTGTCTCCGTCCGCGGCCACCGAAACGCCGCCGCTGACGGTTAGCGGCAACTGCTGCTCCACGCGCCGCCGTAACCGCTCGGTGAATGTCGAGGCCCCATCGAGCGAAGTTTGCGGCATGACAATCACAAATTCTTCCCCGCCGTAACGGGCCACCATGTCGGTATCGCGCACGTTGTCATCAAACAACCTAGCCACGGCTTTTAACATTCGGTCGCCGTATAAATGCCCTTGCTCGTCGTTGATTTCCTTGAAGTGGTCGATATCCAGGAGCGTGACCGAAAACGGTTGTTCGTAACGGTGCATCATGGCGAACATCGATTCCAGCGTTTCGTCCAAGGCCCGGCGGTTGCTGACCCCGGTCAAAGGATCGGTGCGGACTTCGGTGAAGGTCATCAAATTGTTCGATTGCTGGCGAATTTCGTCGTAGGCGGCAGCCAGTTGCCCGGCAAGCTTCAGCGTGGGCTTCAGCATCCCCTCGGCTTCGCAGCACAGTTCTTGCCAGGCGCCATCCTGCTTGTCGCCTCCCAGCGACGAGACCCGATCTTTGAATTTCAGCACGCTGGAGTGATGCGTGGCAATGCTGCGCCGCACTGCCACGGCAATGCGTTCCAGTTCCTTGGCCACGGCCTGAGCGCGTTTTAGCTCGCGGCGCGCTTGCACTTCCGTGGAAAGCTGTTGCTGCTCCCGTTTGCGGCGCCCAACCAGATAGCCAATTAAAGCCACTGCAGCCAGCGCGACAGGGGTGGAAAGATGGACGGTCGACCAATCGATTTCAGCAAGGAATTGCATAAGTGGCAGTAGGCAAAAGGTGCAAAGGAGATGATGTGTTTGAATTTTTGGGATCGGCGTCGCTGCGTTCGGGGCTACGGTCCGCGGTTAAGACGCGGCGACAAAACACTCAGTCCCTTGTCTGTTAATAAACTTCTGTTAATAAACTGTTGTGTCAATAATTGGTGCGCGATCCAAACCCTCGCAAGCACAAAAAGCCGAGGATCACTGCCGCAATCAACACCAACATCCAATCCTGCCGGTCAAGGCGGTTCATCCATTGAAAGGCATGGTTGAAAATGTCGTTCATGGCCTGACCCCGCGCAACAGTTCCGCAACGCCGTTTCGGGCACGCTGCTCGGAAACGCTTTGGAACGTCATGGAAGTCTAGGTTATGAATGCCCGCCGGAGCGGCATGTGCCAGCAAGGGCCCGGAGGCAATTGAGCCGACCGACATTTTCGTTACGTCCCGCACAACCACACCCCCGCTTGGTTGCCGCCCGCAGTCGCCACCTGAATGCTGACATCATCGCGATGGTGAATAAGTTGCACAGCCGCGACTGTTTCCGTCGGGGCAATTCGACCAAGCAATATTTAAATCGCCCCAGGACCCCCATGATCAAACGCCTTGTGGAAAACAACCCAAATGGGCTAAAATTACAGCCCGTTAGGCGATTCCTGGCGAACAATTCGCCGGCAATCGCCGTCATTGTTTAATGGCGTTGCCCGTGCCCAGTTCATGCCGAGCTGGTTTCCCCGATTGCAAAAAACCGTTGACATTTGATAATGGCGTGTTGCCCGGCAGATGCAATTAGGGCGCGGAGCATAATAGATAAGCGACGGGGGTGTAGCTCAGTTGGTTTAGAGCGCCAGCCTGTCACGTTGGAGGTCGCGGGTTCAAGTCCCGTCACCCTCGCTTTGTTTTCTGTTCGTTGGCCGACTGAATTTATTTATTAGAAATTGAAAGTCAAGAGGTGCATATTCAAAAACTGTTTGAAATCTGAATAATTCGGCCTCGCGCGCCGGATCGATGGGGTGCGCCGGAGGGAAGCTCCGGCATTGACGCTGTGCGTTTCTTAGCCCACTCTATCGATCTGGCGCTCTGAGCCGAATATAGTTAAGTACGATGGTCAAATTTTGAAATCCCAAAAATGAAGTTGGCTATTGCTATACTCGTCGGCATTGCTGTGGGGATTGCAGGTGCCCTTTTCTTCGCCGCAGTCACACGATCACCTTCTCAAATTGAACATCAACTGTCCGAAGAAAACGCAGAATTGCGCGATCAGATTAACTCGCACAATACATCCGCGGTAAAACCGTTATGCGTGATCCGTATCACGTCGTCCGCAGCTAGTTTCAACGGCGTCGGACGAAAAACCGAAAATCGCCGTGCTTGATCCAGTGGCAACGGCGCTCCGTTGACGATCAGCCGCTGTCCGCGCATGAATCCCTTAGCGTTTTGGTGAAATTGCAGAATATCACCCGCAGCGTAGTTGATCGCGTCACCGCGCTCGGCCTCAGTAAGATTGACATTTTCCAACGCAGTGAAGGTGCGCTCCTCAGACGATAAATCGCCGCGTTCCTTCAGCAAGTGCCGAATCTCCGTGGTACACCGCTCGCCTTCGGCATGCGTCGGGGAAACCACCAAGCCGGTTTTTCCCCGTGAAATCGCCGTGACATAATCACCTGCAAGCTGTTGATAGCGCTCCGCGTCAGCATTCTCCTGAATCCAACCGAGGTCATCGAGCCGGGCAAAGCCTTCGCCCGTTTTGCCTTCGGACAGTGCCTTAATCGCCAATTTATATTGGCCGGACTGTCGCTGGATTTCCTTGACCTCTGCCGGCCTGAGGCCGGCTTCTTCTTCGAGCAATTTGAGCATGGCGCCGCGGGCGACCGAGCCATGTTGCTTTCGGTTGCCGGTGAGCAGCACCCGTGCGTCAATTCTGTCGGCCAGCGAGAATAATTCCGCCGTTGTTTTGCTGCCCAATAAGCCAGCCTCGTCGATCCACAGGACTTGCCCCTTGGCCTTGTCTTGCATTTTTTTGTCGAGGAGCAGGCGCGCTACCGTATCCGCGTCCTTGAATCCGGCAGCACGCAATACGCCACGGCTGGCGTCGGCGGACGGAGCAAAGGCCAAGACCTTCCTGCCGGATTGTTCAATCGCCTCGACGGCTTCCTGCATCAAAGAAGTTTTCCCTACGCCCGCAGCCCCGTGCATTAAAATCACGCGATCGCGTGATTGCAGAATATGCTGCACGGCACTTTGCTGCGACGCGTTGAGCCAATCGCGAGAGCAGCGGCGGGTGCCTGTGACGAAGGGCCGGCATGTACCGCGCCCTGATCGCGCAAAATCGATAATGCCACGCTCTTCGCGGAGCACCGCTTGTGTTGTGGCCATGCGCCGGCCGTCTCGTTCACTGATAATCAGTCCTGCGCGATCGGCTCGCAGATGTACCTGTTCCGGTGTCGCCTGGCCAACCGACCGTCGCATTGCCGTGGCGAGCAATTCGCGTTCCGGCACCACGGAGTGATGTTCGAATAAGTGTTCGGCAGCATAGTCCATTGCTGCCGCCGCCGCCCGTTCGTTCGCGAGTGCGGCATACCCGCCAAGGCACGCCTCAACTAGTGACAGGGCATTAATCTCGTCGGGCGACAAGCGGGACCGCCACATCTCTTGCAACTGAGGCATTGTAAGTTGCGTGGCCTTGCGTTCCCGCGTTGCGACTCCGAACTCTGCTTTGGCTTCGGGATCGTCGATGCCTTTTTCGCGGGCGAACTGTTCAATTTGCGCCGTGCGCCGCGAGAATTTACTAATCACGCTGCCTGGCACGCCGGCAATCTCCCAGGCCTTTTCCGTTCGCTCGATCGGCAGTCCCAAGTCCGCCAACTCGTTGGCAAACCTTGAATGAAACAGCGCCTCAAAATAAGGCGCATCGCGTTTGATGTCGCGAAACTGGCCGGCTTTCCAGGATTCTTCCCGATCACACCAGGTGATGTTCTGAAGAAAGCAGTGCGCATGGAGGTGAGGATCAGGCACTCCATCCACGGGCCGCGACGTAAAATGAATGAATTCACCCCACACGGCGTTACCCGTGACACGATCTTCGTTTTTGCCCGCTTTGCGAACACGGGTTTTCATTTCGCCTTCGATGTCTCGCATCGTCGCATCGACCGATTTCCGAAACCCATCCAGAATCCGTTCATCCTTGGTCAACGCATAAAGGACCGAAACGCTCTTGGGCACATGGAAATTGAAATCGTAGCCCACGGTTCGCTTTTCGTTTCGACGGAGCAAGAGGGACTTGTCGGTCTGTGGGTGCCTTCCATCGCAAATTGCTTCCCAGGCGTCCTTCTGAATGACGCCGCTTAGTCCGAGCTTGCTCGCCCCCAGCCCGTGCCAGCGACCGGAGAGCTCTTGCTCTCCTTGGCAATAATAGTCCGCCGTGCTGTAATACTTGGCGGCACTTGCGGCGTGCATATTTTGGACAATGCGCAACATACTTCATCGTATGTCTGTCCATCTAAGCCGTCAGCTAGTGCCGTCGTCGGTTAATTGTAGCGGTATCCACAGTGTTGGAGGTAGTTGCGGCATTCGCTTTCGGTGAATAGATCGAGTACTTTGCCGCAGAGTTGCCAAAGTTTGTCGGTGGTTCGCTGGGCACCATCGCGGAGC
>DASRSD010000091.1 GCA_035656635.1 Pirellulales bacterium | reverse complement strand
GCTTCCGGAAGATTGCGCCTGAACAATCGGCAGACCCGGATCCATCAATTGCGTCGACTTGCCGAATACATTGGCCCAGGGGAAAAAAAACGCCACTTCGACGTCAAAAATAATGAACAACAGCGCGACCACATAAAACCTGATATCAAACTGCACAAAGCTTGATCCGATGGTAGGCTCGCCGCACTCGTAAATTTCTAATTTTTCAGGATTCGGCGCCTTGGGCCGTAAGAACTTCCCTACCACTAAATTCACAAACAAAAATGCGAACCCGAAGGCCACAAAGAGCAGAAGATAGCCCGCAATCATGGTCGAGGTGGTCATGGTTTGACACTCACCGCTCGGGTCGAATACGAGCGCAGAAAATACTGCGCGGAATAAAAAGGACTGCCAAATTCCCTATCCAGTTTGAACCCGCATTGTAAAAAAGCAGCCGTTGTTTGCAAGCCGGCCATCCGACTATGTAGCGGGGCAATTTGAGTTTTACGTGGCAGATCGCCCGACTGACACAGTTTGGCCATGTGTAAATTGGTCCACGACTTTTGATGAATTAGATCATCGAGCTGTTACGCAACCACCACGCTCGTTTTGATCGAGTTGGCGATAAAGCACTGCTGGTGGGCCAAGTGGTGCAAGTGCTCCATTTCGGCCTGCGTAGGGTGTTTTTCGCCGCTATACGTAATTTTCGGAGCCAATGTCACGCTGCTTATCCAGGGCATGCCTTGTTCGTTTTTAGTCATTTTCCCAACCGCATCGTCTTCATATCGGTCAATTTGAAACCCATGCTTCGCCGCCAGGTACAAAAAAGTGAGCATGTGGCAACTGGCAATTGCGGCGACAAACGCTTCCTCAGGATCCACGCCCAGCGGGTTGGACCACGGCTGCGGCACCACACTTGGCGATGCCGAGGCCGACACCGTAGCGCCGCCATCAAAGGTCCAAACATGCTGCCGGGAATATTTCCCGCCGAGAAAATCCGGTCCGTTGCGCTGCCAATGAATCATCGCGCGATGCTCGGACATTGACTTTCCTCCTCCATTTCCCGTGAAGCCGCTTAAAAATTGAACGGCCCGTCGCAGACAATAGCCCCCAATTTTTTCCGGTCGCTGGGCCCTTCCCTTTTTTGATTTTCTGGCGAGAGCGTTTCTTTGGGGCCGGGTTTTCCAATCGCCGCCATGGCTTCGACACGGAAACCATCGGGGATGTTCAGCGTTGTTTTGGCTCGATCGTAATCGAATCCCTGCATACCGTGAGCCACATAGCCTTTCAGCCAAGCTTGCAACGCCAGATTTTCCCACGCGGCGCCGGTATCAAACGAATGTGTGGGATACGGCTTACCGTTAAAATCAAACGTTTCTTTGGAAACAAACACCAACAGTGCCGCGGCGTTTTTCGTCCATACCTGATTTTGCGGCACCATCAAATCAAAAAACGTTTGCCAATGTGGGCTGCCTCGCCGGGCGTAAAGAATCCTCCACGGTTGGTTATTGTACGACGACGGCGCCCAACGCGCTGCTTCAAACAGCAACATCAACTCCGCCTCAGCAATTTCCTCGCCCGACATCGCCCGCGGCGACCACCGGTCCAAAAACAGTGCCTCAATTGCATGCCCAGCTTTTCGTACTTCGCTGCCTTTGATCATAAAAGCCTCCGGTTTCGCACTTCCGTGACCATAAATAAAATAATCAGTTTTGAGCAGATGCAAACACGTTAGCGGCCGCCGCCGGAACTGTACAGCAAAGGTCCTGCTGGCTATGCCACTCGTGCTGAACTCCGCGCATTAAAAGTGCGCAATCGAACGTGATCGAACCAGCCGGAAACAGCGCGCTGTTGTCGTAAAAGCTCGACCGCACTTCATCAATTGCCAGCGGATCAATGGGCACACGAATTGGGGAAATCGAAAGAGCGTTCGTCAATGCGACCCAGCGATTTACGCTTTAATGCTCCAGTGTTTGACCACCGCTGGCACTAGCGGAATCGACTCCCGCGTCGGCTGTGAGAGGTTGACGGCCTGCAAAACCGGCATCGAGTTCATGCCAATATAGCACTTCGGGTTCGTCTAGTTTCCAGCATAAAAAAGCTTCCCGACCGTCGATCAGAGTTGGAAAATCGACTAGCCCTTCTTGTCCGTTTTTGGGTTCCAAGCCAAGCTTGACGAGTTCTTCCACATAATCGCGCAACCGGCTGCCGTCTTTTTCCAGCTCTTCTTCGATCTGGACCAGTTCTTCGCCATACATGTCG
Organism: Pirellulales bacterium; assembly: GCA_035656635.1. Lineage (NCBI taxonomy): Bacteria > Pseudomonadati > Planctomycetota > Planctomycetia > Pirellulales > Pirellulales bacterium. The sequence goes on along the minus strand of DASRSD010000091.1, from coordinate 26,171 downwards.
CTCGATTGGCCACTGTGACCCTGTAGTAAGTGCGCCAAGCGTTCCCGCCGATCGATAACATCTCGCGACAGCTGGGCTAAATCTTTCACAATGGCACGCACAAGCGGCAACATGGCATTCGCCTGTTCCACAGTGAAATGCTTGCGAGTGATTTTTGATGAGTCCTTCATAAGAGTCCGGCTTGGTTGGTCGACGATCATCAGACGTGATTACTCATTCGGTCCCCCGTGCACCGGCTCGACAATTACTTTTGATTCGGCCACAGCCGTGGGATTGAGAGTAGATCGCCCCCAAGCCACGTCGACCGGCAATCGCGAAAAATCAACAATACAACCATCGCGACTGTAGCAACTCAAATCGTGCGAAGCACCCATAAAAATGCAATCGACCGGGCACGGCTCCACACACAATGCGCAAAACATGCACTTCGAATAATCAATGGTAAAGCCGGTGATGCGAAAACCCTTCCCGTTGGTAACGCGTTCTTTCCCGATGTAAATACAATCGACGGGGCAGGCTTTAGCACATTGATCGCACGCGATGCAGGTCGTCAGATCGTAGCGATGAAACCCGCGATAGCGAGCTGCCACGGGAACAGGCCGCTCCGGATATTCAAACCGCTGGGTAAACGTACCACGGTTCGGCTCATACGTTTTAACCCAATATCGCAAAGTTACCCATAAACCATGAGCGATCGTGGAAATGGCATCCCAAATATCACGCAACCAGTTTCCCACGAGACTAACTCCATTTCCATTTACGTGTGCAAAAAATCGATTCCCGATGTAGCATACCAGAATATGTTTGATGGCTAATCAAATACCATTCAATCTATAGTCGAATTATAGACATGCGTTCGAATGCCGCAAGCGATTCATTACTGCGAGGAATGGTGCTGAAATAGTATCGTGCATTTTACTGGTTGGATGGTATTTACCTTTAATAATGCCAGGCAATTAAACGAAACGGATATCCGGATGTGACTTTGGTTGATCCAAGCAGGTCTAATTTTTCACCGCCTCGAAAAGCCGATCTCCCGATTTTCGCTACAGGCGGAAGAACTCAGTCCCTTCAACATCTGTGTTCGTGGCTAGCGAGTATTTGGCTTGAATTCCACTACTTGTCCCGAATTGAGAAGATCGATTTTTGCCTTGGGAACTCAAAATGCGGGTTCGCAGCAACCATCACTTGGCATAATTTGTTTGCACCGATGCTTATGTCGATCTATCAGGCAAGTTGTAAGTCATTGAGCTGTATTGACTTAATAAAGTCCGACAGTGGTGAAAATGCTGGGAGTCAGCGAACTTCCAAGGCCTGGCACGAATCTTGTGCCGAAATGCTCAGATTTGTTCAAAAAGCACGGTTTTGGCGTCTTAGTTTGCTTGACTATGACTTTGCAGCACGTAGAGTGAAATGAAGGAAACGCATGTGCCATCGCTATTTTGACGGCCATCCCGCAGTATTTTTCGTCGGGCTGGTTGCTATCGTTGGGCTCTTATTAAAGAACTAAATACCTAGCGACGCCAAAGCAGGCGCGTACCTGCGGTACATGAAGGAAAATAATTACGATGCTAGTCCTCTCCCGCAAGAAAAACGAGAGCATTGTCATTAACAATGACATTACGATCGTAGTCGTAGAAATCCGGGGGGATAAGGTGCGCTTGGGCGTGGAAGCGCCAAAGGAAGTGCCTGTTCACCGCCGAGAGGTCTACGACGCCATTCGCCGTAATGATGCGACTGCGCAAACGCGCTCATCTGATAATGGCGGCACCGATGCAAGCAGCACAGACAACCAGTAAGACAATGAAGTCTGTAATTTGGCGGTTTGTGTATGGTTGTGATCGGTGATGAGGTCGTTCACTCTTATTTGTAGTGAGCCCGCTAGGGGGCCCTAAAGACCGAGCGGATTAATTGACAGCTCGGCGCTAGCCCCTATATACCCCGCTGTCTGCAGCATAGCCCTAGTGGGCCATCCACTTGACTTGTTGCTGCAAGGCTACTACAAACCCTTGGGTCGTGGTGGATTGTCAGCGAGCAGGTTGCAACGCCTTACGGCCCCGTCGTCTAGCGGTCTAGGACACCGGCCTTTCACGCCGGTAACACGGGTTCGAGTCCCGTCGGGGTCACTTAACAGGGTTATGAATCGACAGTCCATTGGGCACTAAACAGCAGCCGGGGCGTGTATTCGTTCGCCCAAATACTTTTCTAGTTTCACTAAGTCGGCGCTGAAATGGCGAATGCCTTCGGACAATTTTTCGGTAGCCATGGCGTCTTCGTTTAGCATCCAGCGGAACGTCTTTTCATCGAGCGATATCTTTTTCACATCGCTATTCTTAGCGGCCGCAGGATCGAGCTTGCGAGTCAATTTTCCATCGGTCGTTTTCAATTCTTCCAATAACTTGGGAGAAATTGTCAGCAGATCGCAACCGGCCAACTCAGTGATTTCACCCGTATTCCGAAAGCTTGCGCCCATAATTTCGGTTTTGTAACCGAATTTTTTGAAGTAGTTGTAGATTTGGGCAACCGACTTCACGCCCGGATCTTCCGCTGCCGGAATCGAATCGACCCCCAGTGATTTCTTGTACCAGTCCAAAATGCGCCCGACGAACGGCGAAATAAGTGTTACCCCCGCTTCCGCGCAGGCGACGGCCTGCGGAAAGCCGAACAATAACGTCAGATTGCAATGAATTCCTTCTTTTTCCAATTTCTCTGCTGCGCGAATTCCTTCCCACGTCGATGCAATTTTGATCAAAATGCGATCCCGTTTGATGCCGGCCTCCTCGTACAACTTGATTAAGCCACGGGCGCGCGCCATGGTCGCTTGACCATCAAACGACAATCGGGCATCCACTTCGGTCGAAACACGGCCAGGAATGATCTTGAGAATTTCCTGCCCGAAGTCCACAAATAGCCGATCAATCAACCGGGCCAGCTGTTGCTCTTTATCGCCTGTGCTTGACTGCGTGGCCTCGATCGCTTCCTCAATGATCCGCTGATATTGAGGCATTTGAGCCGCTTGATAAATAAGCGATGGGTTCGTCGTGGCATCCCGTGGTTGGTAGCGGGCGATGGAATCAAAGTCGCCCGTGTCGGAAACGACCACGGTCATCGATTTGAGTTGTTCTAGCAAGTTCATGAAAACCGCCTCCGCTTGGTACGCGCATCATAAAATTGGAATGGGAGCAAAATTAAGCCACGGTAATGCTGTCATCCAAATACACATCTTGAACGGCATGTAACAAAGTTACACCTTCGTTCATTGGTTTTTGGAAGGCTTTACGACCGGAGATCAGGCCCAATCCGCCGGCCCGTTTGTTAATCACAGCGGTTCGCACCGCTTCCGCCAAATCGCCGGCCCCCTTGCTTTCGCCGCCGGAATTAATCAGCGGAGAACGTCCCATGAAGCAATTCGCGACCTGGTAACGAGTCATTTCGATGGGATGGTTGCCGGGCGTTAATTCGCTGTACACGCGGGGATCGGTTTTGCCGAACTTCAGCGCGTCAAAGCCGTCGTTTGTCGTGGGCAGCTTTTGCTTGATGATATCAGCCTGAATCGTCACCCCCAAGTGATTGGCCTGGCTCGTCAAATCTGCAGCCGTATGGTAATCGACGCCGTCTTTCTTAAACGCATTATTCCGCAAATAGCACCACAGGACGGTCACCATGCCTAGCTCGTGGGCGCGTTCAAACATTGTGGAAACTTCCTGCAACTGCCGATGGCTTTCCTCGCTGCCGAAATAAATCGTCGCGCCCACAGCGACTGCTCCCATCTCAAACGCCTGCTTTACATGACCAAATAAAATCTGATCGTAGGTATTGGGATAGCTCAGAAACTCATTGTGATTCAGTTTGACTAGAAACGGAATTTTATGGGCATATTTGCGGCTAACGGCGCCAAGCACGCCTAAAGTGCTGGCCACAGCGTTACATCCGCCTTCGATCGCCAACTCCACAATCGCCGAAGGATCGAAAAAAATTGGATTGGGTGCGAAACTGGCTCCCGCCGAATGTTCAATGCCTTGATCCACAGGCAAGATCGATACGTAGCCAGTGCCGGCCAGACGGCCCGTATTCAAAATCTGCTGAAAGTTGCGCAGCACAGTCGGGGAACGGTCGCTAAGTGATACCACACGATCGATAAAATCAGGCCCGGGCAAATGCAAGCTGGCTGCGGAAAAGCCGCGACATTTATACTGCAAAAGTGCATCTGCTTCTTTCCCCAACAATTCCACGGATCGGCTTTGGATGGTAGGCATAAATGGAGAGGGTAATGGTTTGCGTGTACGGGCATCTATAACAACAGGACTAAGACGGATCACCGGCTTAATAAATTACACCTGCATTTTATCGAATTTGTGCGTAATGGGCTACCCAGTTGTTATTCAAGCTTAACTCATCACTATTTCAGTATTATGTTCTTTCCTCAGGGGGAGTGAGCCGGTTGATTGAAGAAGCCCTGGTCATCCATAATGCAGCGGTTGACTCGAAGCTTGGTTAGTAAATGCCAGCACGTGGGTGGACGCGAAAACTGCGCAAATTCCTTGGGGGAGGAATCCGAATGATAAAACTTGCATTGTTTGCCTCTGCGATAGGAACATTTTTAGCAGTCGGTCTTATCGCCGGTTGCCAAAACAACCAAGCGCCAACACAGGTCTCGAACAAGTCAGGCACGGCTGACGAAGGCGCCTCGACGGACAAACCAGATTCGTCCAATCAAGCGACCAACCAGAAGGGATCGTTCATGATCGATGCAAAGTCTTGGGGTAAATGGAGTGATGGGCAAGAAGTCCAGCTATACACGCTGTCCAATCCCAATGGCATGGTTGTGAAGCTAACTAACTACGGCGGGCATATTGTATCGGTCGAAGTGCCCGATAAAGAAGGCCGTTCGAAAAACATTACTTTAGGGTTCGATAATCTCGACAGCTATGTCAAGCATACCGCCCACTTTGGCGCTACCATCGGGCGATATGGCAATCGCATTGCCAAAGGAAAATTCACACTGGACGGTAAAGAGTACACGCTGCCCATCAACAACGGACCCAACCACTTGCACGGCGGCCCCCACGGCTTTGACCACCAATTGTGGCAAGCAAAGGAAGTAAAATCTCCGGAGGCGGTTGGTGTGGAATTCAAATACGTTAGCAAGGATGGCGAGGAGGGTTACCCTGGCACCCTTACCGCAACAGCCACCTATTGGTTAACGAAGGCGAACGAACTGAAGATCGACTACACGGCCACGACCGACAAAGATACCGTCGTCAACCTCACGAATCATGCTTATTGGAATTTGGCCGGCGCCGGTTCCGGAGATATTCTCGGCCAGAAAATGATGATCGCCGCAGATAAATATCTTGTGGTCGACGACACACTCATTCCAACCGGAAAAATGGAAGATGTTAAAGGCACGATGATGGACTTTACATCCTCCAAGCCAATCGGCCCAGGCGTTGCGGAAATCAAAAAACAAGGAGGTCGTGGATACGACCACTGCTATGTGCTGCGGAGTCAGAATGGCTCGCTTGCCCAAGCCGCCGTTGCTAAGGATCCAGCCAGCGGCCGGACGATGGAAGTTTGGACCGATCAACCGGGAATACAGTTTTACACGGGGAATTTCTTGGATGGCGATCCCATCAACGGCGGCTTTCCACAGCATGCCGCCTTTTGCCTGGAAACACAGCACTATCCCGATGCACCAAACCATCCGGAGTTTCCCAGCACAGAGCTAAAGCCCGGGGAGACGTTTAAATCGACGACAATCTATAAATTCAGCACCGAGTGAAGCCATGCAGCTTCCTGGAGCTTAATTAAACGGATTGTTGTCGTCTTTGGGCGGCGGAGTTGGGGTATTCTGCTGCGGCGGCGTGCCAGCAGGTGGAGTCGGCTGTGTGGCCGGCTGCGCGCCACCAGCGGGCATTGGCGGACCAGCGGAAGGAGGGCCAGGTTGTGGTGTGGCCGTTGGTGGTGCAGGAGTGGCGCCCGCTGGATTTATGTTTGGCGGCGGCGGCCCATTCCCTCCTGGGGTTGGAGTGGAATTCATCGGTGGGGCGCCCGCAGGTGGGGCAGTGCCATGGCCAAAAAGCCCTTGGAGTATATTCGGAAGCGACGAACCGGCGGCAGGCGGAGAATTTGCTTGATCGCTTTTTGCACCCTTCGCAATCGCACGGGCCAAACTGCTCAAACCGCCGGGTGTAGGCTGCACTGTGCCGGTGGGACTTTGCTCTTTCTGCGGAGGAACAACGGTGCCGGCAGGTTTCTCAGGTGGAGCGGGAGATTGCGAATTTCCGAACGTTCCGAACGGATTATCGTTGGCAGCCGGCGTCGAACCGGTTGATTTCTTCGGCTCTGGCTCCGATCCGCCAAAAGGATTCCCGCCGTTCTCTTCGGGGGCCTTGGTCGCGGGTTTTGCCGGTTCTGTTTCAAACGGATTCTTGTCGGGTTCCGCTGAAGGCTTATCAATTAAATTATTCGCCTTCGCAGGGCCGCCAGGCGCCCCCGTGCCATTCTCGGTATGCGGAGCAGATTGTCCGGCCGCATTGGAAGGCATTGGTGGGGGAGTTACACGGCGCAAAACTTCCTGTTCGGCGGAAGCATGTTCCTCATAACGGGCTTGCCGTTCCCTTTCCTTTCGTTGAACGGCGGCTGCGTGAACATTGGTGCGATATTGTTCAAGCATTTGCCGAGAGCGGCCCTGAATCCGTTCCAAGGAACGGTTGACCGGATAAACTTCAGCACTATCGCCCACTTCCATTTCCGCGCCGGCTTGAAAGTCTGCTTGTGCTTCCTGAGCGCGTCCCAGCTTCAGGTAAGTCAATCCGCGAAAATAATACGCACGGGGATCATTTGTGCCACCTTTGATGGCGGAACTCAGCGAATCGTAGGCGCCTAAATAATCGCCTTCGTTGTAAGCATGCACGCCTCCGCCATAAAGTTGCTCTAGTAGCACCTCATCCGCGCGGAGGTTGGAACTCCATGACAACAGAAAAACCGCAAGGAGCGAAAACGCCAACTTCCTCAACATAACGGTGCTTCCTGAACAGGCAAATCGAGTGTTTCAGGGACTTTCGCGAACCACGGCTTTAGCACACCGCGTTTCATATGGGCGAACCCATTTCATCCCACGACGCATGACTTTTACGCAAATAGGGCAGGACAAATGCATGGTAACCGGAGACTAGGAGCCCTTCAAGCAGACCGCCTGCATGACTGCTAATATCCGCAAAATCGTCCAAAAATTCCGGATAATTAAGGGTTCGCGCAAAAATAAAGGCCCGTTCCGTTCAGCCCATTGCGCAATTATTTGAGCCGCACACCGACCCCAGAGGTCGCGAGGGAAGCACGCCCCGGTGTGTGCGGTAAATTGCGCTGGACTGTACGTTTCGGGCCTTGAACAAGTTGTTGCCTGCACCCCCGTGCAGGCCGCATGTTCAAATCAGATGGTCAAACTTCCTATTCGACCTCTACTAATTATTCATCGCAGGCAGGACGATCGGATTTTAACATGAAATTCCTCAGGACTGCTTTTTCTTTCAAAGTCGAATGACTTCGTTAGCGATCCTATCGGTTATTCGGGCAGTTGCCAACAAAACGGTAGCCGGCGCCCCGCACACTAAGAAAGTAACGAGGTTGTGCTGGATCCTGCTCGAAGTATTTACGCAGATTAACGATGAAGTTGTCTACGGTTCGCGTCGTCGGGCTGTGTGACATTCCCCAGACGTTTTCCAGCAATTCACTGCGCGTCACGACTGACCCTTCATGCTCGACGAAATATCGAAGTAGTTTCATCTCCAGGGCGGTCAACTTGGCGCTGCGTCCATCAATTTCGACTTGGTAAGTGTCGAAGTTCACGACTGCTCGGCCGTCTGCAAAGCGATAAACGATTCCTGCATCAATCGTTGGTTGCTGTTGCTGTTCCGAGTTTGCCTCGGCAATGAGTGCACGCCGCCGCCGCGATAGTAAGTTGCGAGACACGCTGAGCAGTTCCTCTAAGTCAAATGGTTTATGCAAATAGACGTCGGTGCCAACGTCGAAACCATGAATGCGATCTTCCGTAAGCGTGCGCGCCGACAGCATCAAAATTGGCACATCGCTTCCCTGCTGGCGGAGCGTATCGCAGACATCATAGCCGCTCATCCCGGGCAGCATGAGATCGAGAATAATCAGGTCTACGGTCGTCGGGTTTTCGCTGAGAAATTTGAGCGCACTAGGGCCATCGCTCATCGTCGTTACAAGGTACCCTTCGGCCTCGAGATTATATTTTATCCCAATGGCCAAATGGGTTTCATCTTCAACAATTAAAATGTGCTTCATAGGACCGAATTAAAAATCGAAGCACGACCTTCGGATGCAGGGCATAGCCATTGTTAAGAAGCTGCGGGCAATTCCACCTCAAAGATGGTCCCGTGACCATCGGGTTTATTCCGCACTTGGATTCTACCTCCCATTCGTTTAATCAAAGTGCGGACAATGTACAGTCCCAACCCGGTGCCGGCAGTTTTGCGTTCCAGCTCATTCCCAACCCGAACAAATCGCCCAAAGATTTTTCGACGCAAGTTCGCGGGAATTCCCGGACCATTATCACCGATGCGGGCTGTGACATGGCCATTGCCATCTCGATGAATTTCAATTTCCACTTTTGGGTTTTCGCCAGAATATTTGAGCGCATTGTCAACCAAATTAAGAAAAATGATTTCTAAATCGGCTGAACGGCCACGGACAGTGGCCGATTCCAATCGAAATTGGAAGATTTCTTCAGGCATCCGATATCGTTCGCAGGCCAACCGGGCCGAGCGAACTAACAGTTCGTCGAGAGAAACATCTGCAAAGTCATTGGCCAATTGGGCGTGCTCCAGGCGGGCTGCATCGAGTAAATGGTCGATCAGACGATCCAGCCGCTGGAGGTCGTCCAACATGAATTGCTGAAAATCGGCCTGTTGTTCGGCGGTCACCTGGTGACGAGTCAGCGTTTGCAGATAGAGCTTGAGGGAGGCAATCGGACTTTTTAGCTCGTGAGTTACGGCATCAATAAAATTCGATTGCCGTTGATTAAGCCGAATCGCTTTAACAGATAGAACCAAATAGATCACGACGCCCACCAACACCAATAATAAAAAAGTAGCGCCTACCGCCAGCAAGGCCCAATAAAAGCCGGCGTGCTCGGACTTCAAAGCCGCGGAGGCACTGACGATGACCCAACCGACCGTGAGCGTAACAACCAAGACGATCAGCACAACGCCTAAAATGATCGGCCAGCGGATGGAACGGCGGAAGTACATTTGAAAGTACAGAATTCACTTGCAGGCCTAACACGCCCTGGTGCGCCGCTGTTGATATAACACGCTATGGCAGCCGCAGCGACCATCGGTACCAATTGTACCATTCCACGTTTCGATGCCATACCGTTTGCTGCCAGTTCACATCCCCGGTCAGGAAATATCACAGAAGCCTGGTCCTGGCTGCCGGCGTTTATGCGGCATGCTGCCGCAGTAAAATAAAGCGGGCCGTGACTTTCGCCACGGCCCGCTCGCTTAAGTCAAACCTCTCTCCGATTGCGACGGTGGAGTCGCTTCGAGAATAGCGCGGATCGGGCCGTGCTAGGCACTGGCTCCGTTATTGATCCGGGCCATCGAATTAATAGTGGGTCCTCCGACGGAAGTACGGAAAGAGGCTTGTACGAAAATGGCAGCTTTCAAAAAAACCTTCGTTTCAGCAGACAACAAATAATACTCTACAGGCATTGATTCTGACAGCCACGTCTGCCTCCAACTCCAATTTTTCATCGGCAATTTGGGCAGGCAACTACAGAGAAAGCAGGCCCTGTGCTTTTGTATTTTACCTTGTGTATGGCCAAAAAATCAGTGGGGCAAGCCGAGGCCACAAATTCATCTTGCCGCGTTGCTAGCCTTATGCTACAAGCCGCCCGCCTTGTAGTCATTTCCCATCTTGTCCGCGTATTCTCGCAATCTCATCCTTCCACGGGGTGCTCCGTGCGTTCGTCGAAACTGTCCGTACTCGTTTTGCTAGCCGTTTTAACTGCGTTAGCCGTGGGTTTGGCGAAGGCTCAAATTGTTTCCACGGGCGGCGTCGTTGTGCCAACGCTTAGGCAACAACTTCAGGTCGGTTTACTGGCCCGCACTCCTGATGAGCAGGCATTTGTCGACGAAGTGGTCGACATGGTTAATTCCGGCGACCTGCCCTTCAGCCTGGTGCAAAGCACATTCTTGTGGGCGCGACGTCACAGGCCCTATCCCATGCAATATTTTGAGCGCGCCTTAAGGGTTCGGGCTTCCGAGTTGGGCATCGGCATTTAGCGCCGCAATCGCCACGAAATCTATGTCCGGCTAAATGTATTGATGGCACCCTGCCGCGTTGCTTTATCGCAACATCGGCCGTCATTGAAAAATCGGTCGAAGGATATTTTTTGCCATCATCTCCTCGGAATCGAAGCCAGAATTAACCGTGGCTCGATCTTTGCTGTTTGCTTTGGTCGCCGCACCAAGCCGGATAAATCATCGATGGCCACTGTTAACCCAACCTGGCTGAAGCGAATCGCGGAAACAGGACGATATTACGGCCCCAGCGGCGCTGCCCACTGGATGGGATCGCGGATCCTGGAAAAGCTGTTGCGCGTGCAGTTCAGCGAATTACTCTACTTGGATGCCGACAAACTGCCGTCATCCTTTGAATTGCCGCCTGATTTTACGTTCCGATTTCTCACGCCGTCGGAAGTCGCCCATTTTGTGCAAGACCCAAGCCTCAATCTTGCTGGCGAATTTGTCGATCGATCTGCTTCGCGGCACGATCTGTGCTTTGCCGTGTTACATGAGGAGCGGTTGGTAAGTTACAGCTGGTATGCCACACGCTGCATTGAAGGCGCACATCACTTGGGCATTGCCATGTCATATCCGCGCGACATGGCCTACATGTACAACGCCTTTACGCATCCCTCGTTTCGTGGACGCCGTTTGTATGGCATCGGAATAGCGCTGGCACTACAAGAACTGCAACGGCAGGGAATCCCTAAGCTGATCACCACAGTCGAGGGCTCGAATTTCGCTTCGTTGCGAAGCTGCTATCGAATTGGGTTTACCAATCTCGGTCGGATGTGGACCTTCGGACATGGGAACCGGCGTTTTGCGCTGACGCCTAAACTAGCTCGGAAAATGGGCATTTGCTTTGGTCGCCAAGCCAATGTCTCGTAGCAATTTGCAACGGGCACGTCATCCGCGAATAAGTTTCCGCACAGAGCGGAGCAAAATCCAGCCGGCCAGCGCACTTGCTGCCGCAATGGGCACAAATGCCATTGGATCGCGAATCGGCTTGAACTGAGTTTGGCCTTCTTTGATTTCGATGTACCCCAGCGGTGCAGCCTGCATGCCGCCACCGCCGCCTTTTCCACGTTTGCCTTGCTTGTGACCACTGCCGCCGCCAAACCCCCAGCGTAGTTTGGCCACTGGAATCACCGTGATGCCGTTTTGTACTACCGGATCGGCATATACCGCTTTGGCAGTGACATGCAATCCCATCCGTTCGATCACGCGCTCCACGAAGGACGATTTGCGCTTCTTAGTTTGTTGGACAACTCCGTCATCAATCATGGTTGTTTTCCTTCACAGCTCGAGCAAATGGCTGACGTAGGGAATTTCATACGCTGCTTAAAATTTACGTTACAAAACGGCTCGTCATCGACCGTAGAGATTTGGCTCTGGTTTTACACTCCTGTAAAGTTGGCCTAACCCTCAAACGGCAACTTCCAACTTAGGGTACTTAAATTTCAGCTTGGTTCGGCCCAAGAAGCCAACGGATGTTTTTCGTAAGCCCAGCCATTGCAAGTTGGGCAAGTGCTGCAGGACCGCCAATCCCGCTGAGCTCACAAGCGTTTCGGATAAATCCAGTTCCCGAAGTGCTGGAAAAGCTGCCAGGTGTTGCACGCCCAGGTTGGTGATGGCGCTGCGCGTGAGATCAATGGCCTTCAGACCCGCTAGCACCGTTCGGTGATCACTTAGCCAGGTCAACGCTTTGTCGTCGACGGCCGGACCATACCACTGAATTTTGTTCACTTTTTCCGCGACGTGCGAAAAGTCGTCGCCGAAGGAACGTCGCAGCCAATCGACTCCTTCAATTTCCACCTTGCCGCCACGCCGTTGAATTTCGCTCACGATGCCATCTTGTTCTACATATTTTTCCACCCAGGTGCTCAGCCATGCAATGCGGCTGGCGCGGAATTTAGCCCATTCCGTGGCTCTTTCAAACGCTTCCTGAATTTTGCGAAATTCGCCGGTGTCGCCGCCAACATCCGGATGGGCGGTTTTAACCTTGACCAAATACGCCTGTTTTACGTCTTCGACAGTGCAGGGGGGAATGAGCCCTAAAGTTACCAAGAATTCCGGACGCGATTCCGTCGTGTGGCCGCCAGACGCGCCCGGACCTGGTTGTTGCTTCGGTGACGACATGGCAAAGAATTGGCGATGGAAAGTTTACGGCAACAATGCTCAGCCTCGACATCGCAATGGATGTCAACGAACCGCCCAGACACACTTCCTCGGGCGCTTGTGGTGGGCTGATGCCATTATTCTAACAATTTGGCGCTATCCGCCTACTACCTTTCCCATCAATGCCCCGAACCATGGTTGAATTGCTTGACCAATTCCCCGACGACAGCTTTGGCATCGCCAAACAACATGAAGCAGTTGTCTTGGAAGTACAAATCGTTGTCGATGCCCGCAAAACCTGGGCTTTTACTGCGTTTAATCGCAAATACGGTTTTAGCTTTATCGGCATCGATGATCGGCATGCCGTAAATCGGCGTTGATTTATCGGTCCGCGCCGCAGGGTTTACAACGTCATTGGCGCCAATCACCAGCGCCACGTCGCACTGCGGCATTTCCGGATTGATTTCATCCATTTCCACCAAGTCGCTATAAGGAATGTCGGCCTCGGCCAACAGCACGTTCATGTGTCCTGGCATCCGGCCTGCGACCGGATGAATGGCAAATTTCACTTTAATGCCGCGCTTGGTAAGTTGATCGTAAAGCTCGCGAATGCGATGCTGGGCCTGAGCCACCGCCATGCCGTATCCCGGAATAATCACGACGAATGACGCTTGTTCCAAAATCTGTGCGGCGCCTTCGATGGTTTCTTCTTTGTAGGTCCGTTCTTCGCTGGTTGTGGCTGACGCTTGCACTTGGCCAAATGCCCCGAACAACACGTTCGTGAACGAGCGGTTCATCGCCCGGCACATGATGATGGACAGAATCAAGCCGCTGGAGCCATCCAGCGCGCCGGCGGTAATCAGCAGGTTATTACCCAGCACAAAGCCCATTGCTACGGCGGACAAGCCGGCGTAAGAATTCAAAATCGAAATTACTGTCGGCATGTCGGCCCCGCCGATGGGAATAATCATCAGCACGCCAAACGCCAGAGCCAGCAGCATAATTAGGAAGAACGCAAGCCCGCCCAAAAACCCGCCCGGATGCCAAATCACAAACAGCCCCAGCAACACCGCCAGTCCCAACAACCCAAGGTTGATTTGATTTTGATTCGGATACGTCACCGGCCGCTGCGGAATGAACGATACCCCTTGGAGCTTGCCTGTCGCCATTAAGCTGCCCGTGAACGTCAGGAAGCCTAAAATTACTTCCGCGACCAGCGCGAACACCGTCCAGTGAGAAAACTCCGGCGAGCCGGTATCGAGCATGCAATACTCCGCCACGCCCACCAATCCGGCGGCCAATCCGCCAAACGCATGCGACAAAGCAGTCCGCTGCGGAACTGCCGTCAGCGGCACCAGCGACAGCGGGTATCCCAGTGCAAAGCCGGCCACAATGGCCAAAATAATCCAGCCATGTCCGGTTAATCCGCTAAAAAACCACGTGGCCAATATGGCCAGCAGCATGCCGCCCGCCCCCGCAAACACACCCTTGCGAGCAGTTTTCGGATCGTTCATCCAGTGCAACGAAAAAATGAACAACCCCGTCGCCACGAGATACGCAATTTGCTTCAGGCCCTCCATTAGCGTTTTCCTCCTTCACCGGGCGACTTGAACATCTTCAACATGCGATCGGTGATTAAGAAACCGCTCACGATATTCGTCATCGAGCAAAACAGGGCAATGGCGCCCAGCAGCCGAACTCCCCACGGATTGTTTCCCTCGCCCAGGACGATAATCGAGCCCACCACGGCAATGGCGGAAATGGCATTAGTCAGCGACATCAGCGGCGTGTGCAACAAGCGCGAAACGCGTAAAACCACGCCCAGCCCAATGAACGTCGCCAACATAAACACGAACAATAGCGAGGAATAATCTTGCGTGGCGACAGGTTCAGTCGCCGGCTTGGCAATCGCCACAGGCGCCACTTTAGGAGCCGGAGTGGGCTCAGCAGGCGCCGCCGCTTCCGTCGGATTCGCAACACCTGGCTTGGGAACCGCCGGCGGCAAGCTTGCCGGGTTCGGCGGGCCAGGAAGGGCCGCCGGAGGCGAGGCTTCCGCAGGTGCTGGATTGGCGGCAACCGGATTTGTCGCGGCGGTCGTATCGGTTGCGGCCGGCTTCGTGGGCGCAGTTTCGCTCGGTCCGCATCCTGGCGCGCCCATTAACGTGAGCCCTATCAGCAGGCCCGCCGCGGCGATCATGATTCGAGAATTTGTGTTCATGTTCGATCGATCACTTCGTGTTATTTCGCCAGAGCAATGTCCATCCCCAGCAGTTGCCGCACCCGCGAATTCACTAGTTCGCCGTCGCGGCAAATCAGCGTTTCGCGAGTAATTTCATCTTCGGTATTCACTTTGCCGGGCAATCCCAGTCCCACTAAATGTTGCAAGAACGTAACCACGTTTTTGCCGAACATCTGGCTGGCGTGATATGGAACCTCCGCGGGCAAATTGTCGGGCCCTAAAATCGTGACTCCTCCTACCATGACGGTTTGCCCTGGCTTGGTGAGTTCACAGTTCCCGCCGCGCTCCGCCGCCAAATCGACCAGCACCGCCCCAGGCTGCATCCGCTCCACCATTTGCTTGGTGACCAAAATTGGCGCTTTTTTGCCCGGGATGGCGGCGGTGGTAATGACCAAATCGCTTTCGGCGACGACCTTGCTCATCGCTTCTCGCTGCAGCTGCTGTGTTTGATCATCCAGAGCTTTGGCGTAGCCGCCTGTGCCTTCCGCTTTACCTGCTTCCACGGGAGTTTCAATGAACCTAGCTCCCAAGCTTTGAATTTGTTCTCGCACCGCCGATCGCACATCGGTTGCCGAAACTTGCGCTCCTAAGCGCCGGGCGCTGGCAATGGCTTGCAAGCCTGCCACGCCGGCTCCCATCACAAACACTTTGGCCGGTGTAATGGTTCCTGCGGCGGTGGTCATCATCGGAAACATCTTCGGCAAGGCCGTCGCGCCCAACAACACGGCGCGATAACCCGCCACCGTGGCCATGCTGGAGAGCACATCCATGCTTTGGGCGCGAGTAATGCGAGGCATTAGTTCCAATGCAAACAACGTGACGCCGCGGCCGGAAATCTCTTTGGCCAATTGCGGCTGCGAAAGCGGATCGCACAGGGCGATTAAAGTTTGAAACCGTTCGAAATGTTCCAAATCTGCCCGGCCTGCTTCCGGATTGGCTCCCAATCCACGCACTTGCAGCAGCAGCTCCGCAGCGAACACTTCGCTACGAGCCACTGTTTTAGCCCCTTTTTCCACGTATTGCGAATCGGGAAATCCCGCCGACTGCCCCGCCGAGGTTTCGACGATGATTTCGTGTCCCGCCTTCACCAAAGGCGCAATTAAATTGGGCGTTAGCGCCACCCGGCGCTCGCCGGGAAATGTCTCCTTCAATACGCCGATTTTCATGGCTTGCTGCCGGGCAGGGGATATGGATTAACTCAAAAATCTAGCTTACAACCCGAGAAATGGGGCGCACCTAAGCGGACAGTGCTTAATTTGCGGCGTTAACCGCCGGTAACAAAAGGAGCATTTCACGCATCTTTTCTCGATTTGCCGACGAATTGGCCCTAATGGCGAAACTGTGCCAAAATCAACCGCGGGATTCTGCCACAACTTCCGACAGGCCGAAAGCGGATAGGAGCGGAATCCGGCCGATTTTGCAGGATTTCCCTTCACAGCCTCCAAACGCTTGAAATCTGCACGCAGCGCAATTCTAAAATTGGGCCAGCCATCTGGTACAATCATCACCCGAAACGATTACGTTTCTCGTCGCAGCGACATCAGCTGGTTGACGACTGATTCCGAAGGGGCGGCGAGTTGATCTTTGGCAATTCGTTTTACCGCGAAGTAATTAACGTCGCATGGAAGCCAATTCGAGCTTTCTTCCCTGGGCCAAGCTGAATACGGTTGTCAAACAAAAAATCCTCTCGCGAGGGGAAATTTTGTGGAAAGTATGCCGAGCCAAATGCCGTAATTTCTCGATCCAAGTGCTCCTTAACTTTCCCCTCGAAATCTCGGCGACGCTCGTCCCAGCAGCCGAACAGGCCGTTTTCCCGGGTGAAACCGCTAGGCGTGTCTGCACTTTGTCGCCCTTGAAGGTCTGCTGAAAACCCATTAAACTGCTGGCTTCCACTGTTTTGAACCAAAACCCCGCTAGGGGAACTGCTCGTGCCTGCAACGAAGATCAAGAAAACCGGCAAAACCTACATGGCCAAGCCGGGTGAACGAAAAGCCAAATGGTGGCTCGTGGATGCCACCGACAAAGTAGTCGGTCGCTTGGCTGTCGATATCGCCATGATTCTGATGGGCAAACATCAGCCGACATACACTCCGCACGTTGACTGCGGCGATTTCGTGGTGGTGGTCAACGCCGAAAAGATTGCGCTAACGGGGAAGAAGTGGCAACAAAAAGAATACCGCTGGTACACAGGTTACCACGGTTTGCAAACGGAAACCGCCGAGCATCGCCGAGAACGTCGGCCTGAATTGATCATTGTTGAAGCCGTGCGTCGCATGCTACCCAAGAATAAGCTCGCTTATAAAATGCTTGAAAAGCTCAAGGTTTACGCCGGCGACAAGCATCCGCATCAGGCCCAAGAACCAGAAGCAAAGGAATTGGGAACTAAGTAATTCCTTTCAGTAGTCCAGTAACAAACCACCAAAACCTTTCGCAGAATCCACTATGTCGACGGCCACCTCTCCTCAATCCTCGGGTATTGCATTAGCAACAGGCCGTCGTAAAACGGCCGTCGCACGAATTCGAATTAAAGCCGGCTCCGGGCAAATTAAGGTAAACGGCAGAGCGGTAGAAGACTACTTCCCGTCGGAAAAAGATCGCTTTCAGGTTCTCGATGCGCTTAATCAAACCGGCAAACTCAATGCCGTGGACGTTTCCATTAGCGTGCATGGGGGCGGCCCCGCGGGGCAAGCCGGCGCCTGCAAGTTAGGCTTGGCCCGGGCTTTGAGAGCCTTTGATTCGGAGTTGGACGATTTGCTGCGGCACTCCGGCCTACTCACTCGCGATGGACGCATGAAAGAACGCAAGAAGTACGGCTTGCGAGGCGCTCGCCGCGGCACTCAGTTTTCAAAACGCTAGTTGCCTAGACATCGTTTTCGGCGCAGTTGGATGGATTCTGAAACTTGGCAGCGGTTGGCGCTATCAGCCGGCAGTCTGCGAGCAAGCCAGCTCAATTCCTATTGGGCAACCAAGCTATTAACGAGCTGAATCGGTTTTTTCGTAATTTCAGCCCGCATTTCCGCCGCCAAATAAAATGATCCGGTCGCGCAGACTAAAGATTCCGCAGTGGCCAATTTGCGCGCTTGTTGCCACGCGGCGGCGGGATTGGCGCAAATGAACCTTGGAATCGGCGATAGCTCCGCCGTTAGCGATTCCAATTCACTTAAATCGACCGCCCGTGGGTTGTTCAAATAGCGCGTTAAAATGACCGCTTCGAAATGAGGCAGCAACAAGCTCAACATGCCGCGCACGTCTTTTTCTTGCGTTGATGCAAAAACCAACAGCCGCTGTTTGGCCGGGAAGACCTCGATCAACGTATCCAATAAGGCTTGGACGGAAGCTACATTGTGCGCCGCGTCAACAATTACCAGAGGATGCCGCGAAACAATTTCCACTCGGGCAGGCAATCGGGTATTGCACAATCCGTGCCGAATCGCGGTTTCCGATAAATGCCAGCCTTGTTTGCTCAATTCTTCCAAAACTGCCACAGCGACCGCAGCATTCGCAGCTTGATGAGCACCCAGCATGCCAAGCGCAACATCGCGAATATTTGCCGGCATTGTTTGATCACGACGGTTGAAATCCATTTTGCTTTGCAAAAACGCCACCGCCCCATCGCCTGGATCCGGAAGATGGTGTTCATAGCTAAAATCAACACCCAATTCAAACAACGGAGATTTGCATTGCTCGGCAACGTTAATAATTACCTGGCGTGGCTCGTCATCAAGTACGCCGCTAATTACTGGAATGCCAGGCTTGATAATTCCGGCCTTTTCTCGGGCGATTTCTGCCAAAGTGTTGCCTAACAACTCCATGTGATCGAAGCTGATGCTCGTGATTACGGAAATCAGCGGTCGACAAAGGTTCGTGCTGTCGAGCCGCCCACCTAATCCCACTTCAGCAACGGCGAAATCCGTCCCGACCTCGGCGAAATGCATCCACGCCATGGCCGTGAGAATTTCAAAAAAAGTAGGGCCGCCCACCGCCGAATTTTGCTCGTGGCTTTGTGCATCCATAAGCTCCACGATTGGACGCACTCGATCGATTAGCCTTAAAAATGCTTCTTCAGTGCAAGATGTGCAGTCGACTTGAATGCGCTCTACAAATTGATCGACATGCGGTGAAGTGTATAAGCCGGTGCGATAGCCTGCCGCCGATAATACCCCCGCAATCATTGCCGAAGTGGAACCCTTTCCTTTGGTCCCGGCCACATGGATAATTTTTAACTGGTCTTGAGGATTTCCCAATCGATCCAGCAGATCGCGCATTTGGTCCAGCCTGAATTCCCGTCCATGGTAGGGAATAGACAGCGCGCGTTCGTAGTTAATCCGGCTTAGCAAAAAGCTCATCGCTTGATTGCGCTCTGGAGGCTCGTCAATTTGTCCCATGGCTTTCCGGCGTTTGCTCCCTCGCGGGCCGATTGCTTGTCGATCGACACGACAACATAACCTAGGTAGATATTCACTGTCGTGAGGTAGCCTATCACGAAGTGTGAATTCTCGCCTTATTGTATTTTAAGTGCCTGTAATCAAAAGACTTATCTTTGCGGCGTTGTTATAATGGCTATTGCCAGCGCTTTTGTGGATCGGCTTTCTTGTATGCACGAACTGAAGAACTTATAGTGCAGAACAGGAGTTGATTGGGCTCGACTAGCGGACATTTTTATGCGAACCGTTATGTATTCTTCGCCGTAAAACAGCGGGGTCTTTTCCTGCCGATCATGGCAGAAGCCATCACAGTGAGATCGGTCTTTGCGTCTGTTCGTTTGTCGAGGGATTGTTGTTTACTCATCTAAGTTCAACCAAATTGTTCATTATTCACCGCCATCTTCCTTTCATGAGGAGCTAGTGGCATGTCGATTGAGACGGCCCCGGTCCTAAAAACGTCCACCGGAAATTCATCTAGTCCGGAGCCCGTAATCGAAACACGGAACCTTTCAAAGACCTACCGTGATTTTTGGGGACGGCAAAAGGTTCGGGCGCTAAAGGCTCTGGATCTTACGATTTACCGCGGCGAAATCTTTGGGCTTTTGGGACCGAATGGTTCCGGAAAATCTACCACGATTAAGTTGCTGCTGGGTTTGCTGTTTCCGACCGGAGGTAGGGCAATTATTTTAGGCAAAGATGCTACCGAAGTAAAAAAGAATGAACGGATCGGATATTTACCGGAGGAAACATATTTATACAAGTTTTTGAATGCGGAAGAAACGCTCGATTTTTACGGTCGCCTGTTTGATATGCCGCCGGCCCTTCGCAAACAGCGTGCAGAGGCCTTGATCGACATGGTCGGACTCAGTTGGGCGCGACGCCGGCAAATGCGCGAATACTCAAAGGGCATGGCCCGTCGCCTGGGACTCGCACAAGCGATGATTAACAATCCGGAATTGATCTTACTGGATGAACCAACCAGTGGATTGGACCCGATCGGTACACGGGAGATGAAAGATCTAATATTGAAGCTGAAGGCGGAAGGTAAAACTGTTTTAATGTGCAGCCACTTATTGGCGGACGTCCAAGACGTTTGTGATCGGATCGCAATTCTACATCAGGGTGAGCTGAAAGAATTAGGTCGCGTCGATAATTTGCTTAAAATGCGTGACATCACACAAATTCGTGCTTCCGGCCTTAGCGAAGAATGCAAATCGGAGGTTCGCGCTACGATTGAACGCCATCACGGAACCGTCCTGGGAATAGAAAACCCGACCTCTACATTAGAAGAATTGTTCCTTGCCATTGTGCGCGACAGCGAAGCAAGGCCTGGCCGAAGGGCAGCAAGTGAGAAGTCGTGAAGAACAAGAGAATGTCGGCCACGTGGTGATGTCAAACTTTTCGATCAGTCTATTGAATTTTAAAACCGCTAAGTAGCGAAAATGGTTCTGGAACAAGAAATTCAGCCCTACTCAGTCTGGCTCCAACACGCGCTGTGGAGCTTTGGCGAAACTCTATTTTTTGTCGTGTTGGCCGCGCTAACGATCAGTTATTTAGTGGCCGCGTTTCGGTACGGACCTTTGCCTGCGGGAGATCGACTATATCGGGCGCTGGTCGGGACGCTGGTCGATTTAATTCATATTTCGCCGCGGCGAGTTTGGGCTCTGGCTCGTTTGGCTGTGCAAGAATCGATGCGGCGAAAAATATGGACAGCGCTGATTGCGTTTGTGGTTATTTTAATGTTTGCCGGCTGGTTTCTTGATCCTAATAGCCCTGAGCCAGGGCCATTGTACCTGAAGTTCGTCATGTCATGGACAACTTATTTAGCAGTGCTATTGGCTCTGTTCATCAGTGCATTCAGCCTGCCCAATGATTTCAAAAACCGGACAATCACAACGGTTGTTACAAAGCCTGTAAGGTCGGCCGAGATTGTTCTTGGCCGAATCATTGGTTTTACGCTGATCTGCACGGCATTGCTGGCTGTGATGGCATTGTGCAGCTATGTGTTTGTCGTGCGCTCGTTAGCACATACGCATGAAATACGTCCGGAAAATATCAACGAAGCAGCATTGAACCCAGATCACCTCAAGCCTGGGCGGGTTGGCACAACGGAGATCGCGCAAAATCACCAGCACGACGTAATCCTTAAGCCAGACGGCACGCTGGAAACGGACTTCAAGCATGGTCACATGCACCACGTTGTCGTGAAGGAAGTTGATGGAAAAAAACAATACATCGTTGGTCCACACGAGGGAATGCTGACTGCTCGGCTGCCGATTATGGGGCAATTGCAGTTTTTGGACCGCGATGGCCAGCCGAAGGAAAGAGGCATTAATGTAGGAAAGGAATGGGACTATCGTGGATTCGTGGATGGCAATACGCAGTCGGCGGCGATCTGGACGTTTGACAACATCAATGAAGACACCTTATTCCCGAACACTCCGCTGGACAAGCGATCCCTACCGTTGAAATGGACCATTCGCGTCTTTCGCACCTACAAAGGAAACATCGAGAAAGGCATTACTGGAAAACTTGTCCTGGAGAATCCCACGACGCACCTGCAAAGTGAGCCGATCATTTTCACGGTAAAAGAGTTTACAATCGATGGTCGAGACATCGATCGTAAGCTGATGAGGGCAGGCGCAGCCGAAAGTGATCCCCCCATTGATTTATTCAACG
The DNA here is from genome assembly GCA_035656635.1 of Pirellulales bacterium. Lineage (NCBI taxonomy): Bacteria > Pseudomonadati > Planctomycetota > Planctomycetia > Pirellulales > Pirellulales bacterium. The sequence goes on along the minus strand of DASRSD010000091.1, from coordinate 4,398 downwards.
ACCTCGTGAGTAATGGCCACTTGCTGGTCAAACTCCAATGCTTGGAACCTGGTCAGTTGCTTGGTGTGGCAGCGCCTGATTTGTATATCAGCGCCGGAGAAGCCTCCTTCGAATGGAACTTTGCCAAAGGCTACCTGGGGATTTGGAGCCAAATGGTGCTGGTAATAGGATTGGGTGTAATGTTCAGCACGTTTTTGAACGGTGCTGTAGCCATGATCGCCACCCTGGGGTGCTTAGTTCTCGGTTATTTCAGCGATGATATTGTCAAAATTTTTGACAGCCTGAGGACTGGTAATCGAAAACTCGTCGCGGGTGGCGGCCCTGTTGAATCGTTCGTGCGTCTAATTACGCAGAAATCGATTACTGCGCCGTATGACGACAGTCCCGCTGTCGAGGTCATGTACTGGGTCGACAAGGTCTTGATGCGCTTTATGACTTGCTGGACCGACGTCCTGCCCGACTTTAGCAGTTATAGCAATGTTCATTTCGTCGCCAGCGGTTTTAATATCCCCGGCGATTTGTTGCTAGAACAGCTTACTCGGATGGCAACATTTCTGGTCGCCGCATTTTTAGCAGGCCTAATATTTCTTCGAATGAGAGAGGTAGCCCGATGACCGAGCGACGAAGCTTTTATCGCAAATTGGGCTATATTGTTGCCATTGCAGTGCTGTGGTTCCCAATTTACGAAATCAGCCACCCGGCTTCACTCGATTCCAGCGGCAACCATTCCTCCGGGGGAAAATTGGCGCAATTGCGAGATGAACATCAACTTAGCGACGCCTCGCTCGGAGAAATCGATCCCGCTAGCCAAACTGCGGAACTGGCAACACTAGGCTTGGGAGGAGTGGCAGTGCAACTGCTGTGGAATAGCGCACATCAATATCAGATGAGGGAAGACTGGGCCAGCCTGAGCGCCGTGTTGGATCAGATCATTCGGCTGGAGCCTCATTTTTGGTCGGTATGGGATTTTCAAGGTCACAACCTCTCCTACAACATTTCAGTGGAATTCGACGACTATCGTGACCGCTTTTATTGGGTCATGTACGGGATTGATTTTCTTAAGAATGGCGTCAAATACAACAGCACCGATCCACGCTTTCTAGCGCGCATTGGCTGGTTCTATGGCAACAAAATCGGTCGCGCGGACGAGCACGTTCAATATCGTCGCTTGTTTAAAAAACAGCAAGAAGAAAAGAATGAACGCCTAACCGATAACTGGCTGGTATCGCACGATTGGTACCGACAGGCGGAAAACTTGGTCGAATCAGGCAAGCCACTCCGCGTTTACATTGGCGAAGCTGCCGATGCACATACCACAAAGCCGGGCGAAAGAGCTCCCAGCGCTGTGCTTTTCTTCTCCGAAGCAGCTATGTCGTTGATTAACTACGCCGACAATTTGGAAGTGGAAGGCACGTTTGGGGACACAGCCAAGGCCGCCTGGCAAAATGCTTCGGAGGAGTGGAGCCGCTATGCTGATCGCGACCTTAATACTTCTTATGGCTACACCGTTCGTTTGGGAGATCTGGAATTGCTCCAGCAACAATCCGACGGTCTTAAGCAGCAGCTAGAAACATTATTGCCCGGCCAGAAGGAAAAAATTCATCAAGCTAAACTTGCGGCTCTTTCCGAAGCAGAAGCCAAAGCATTGGCAAAAAAGCCGGCAGACCGCACTGCGGAGGAAAACGTGGCGGCCAGTGGGGCGGAAGCCAAAACCAAAGTCGCCTGGGAGGAAGTCATTCTGCAAGCCCCGGTGGAATCGAGGCCAGAAGCCAGAAAATTGAATGATAATTTAATTGAAATTGATCACAAAATAAACACGATCGATACATACCGCGACATCGTCAATTACAAATATTGGTGGGCGCGTTGCCAGGCCGAACCAACGGAAGATTGTTTACTGGCCCGTGAGCGGCTCTATCAGGCCGATCAAGCTTATAAAGACACCAAGTTATTCGACGCTAAAAAACTATATGAAGAAGCATTTGCGAAGTGGCGACTTGCCCTAGATCAATATCCAGTGCTGCGATTAAGCAGTATCATGGCTGACGACCTGGTCGATGAAATCAACAAATACAAAAAGTTGATCGGAAAAATTCCTGGCTCAAAATTTCCGGATAACTTCGTCCTGCAAGATATGATTGATCTGAACGAAGGAAAGACGCCCACGCTGCCGCCATCTCCAAAAGCTCCGGAAAAGTCTTCGGCGCCGAAAAATAAATCGCCTAACAAATAGTTTCGTTGCGGATGGCGGGGCAGGAATGCTAATTCTTTGAAGTATTGATTGGTCTGATCTACTCACACCGCTTTCACAAACCGTGAATCACGACTGTCTTGACTTCAGTCATTTCCTCGACAGCATAACGCGGGCCTTCCTTACCGATGCCGCTTTCTTTCAGCCCACCATAGGGCATTAAATCGGCTCGCCATTGAGGGCCCCAGTTGACATGCAAATTGCCTGAATCAACTTCACGGCAAAATTGCAATGCACGGTTTAGGTCGCGAGTAAAAATTGCCGCGCTCAGTCCGTAGTTGGTGTCATTGGCAATCCGGATGGCTTCGTCAATATCTTTACAACTAGTGACCGCAACTGCCGGCCCAAATAATTCTTCGCAACTTACTCGCATGCTTGGCTTCACATCGGCGACGATGGTTGCGTCGTGAAATGATCCGTGATGTTTGCCTCCGATTACCAATCGGGCGCCTCCCCGCACAGCTTCGTCAAGCCACTGGTTCACTCGCACAGCATCTCGCCGGCGAATCATCGGTCCAATTTTGGTTGTTTCTTCCAAAGGATTGCCTGGCTTCAACGCCTCTACTTTCGGTTTCAAAGCATCGAGCAAATCATCATAGACGGTTGGCAGGGCCAATACCCGCTGTGTGGAAATACAAGTCTGACCCGCGTTTGAATAGCCAGTAACAGCGATCGCTTCGGCCACGGCCTCAAGATCAGAATCTTCCAGTACGATCATCGGACAATTCGCACCTAATTCCATCGTTACGCGCTTTAGTCCAGCTAGCTTGATGATCTTTTCTCCCATGTCACGGCTGCCGGTAAAGCTTATTTTTCGCACGCGCGAATCTGTGCATAAGGCTTCGCCCAACGTCCCGCCGCTACCAGTCAGGCACGATATGGCCTGGGACGGCAGGCCAGCTTCCAGCAAAATTTCCACAAGCTTTAACGCAACCAACGGCGTGTCACTGGCGGGCTTGAGAATCACAGCATTGCCTGCTGCAAGCGCTGGTCCAACTTTATGGCATGGCAAGTTGAGTGGAAAATTAAATGGTGTAATAGCTACAACCACGCCACATGGAACCCGCAATGTAAAGGCCAATTTGCCCGCGCCGTTACTCGCACCATCGATTGGCAATACTTCTCCGCCGATTCGTTTGGCTTCTTCCGAAGAAAGCTCCATCGTTTCAATCGCGCGCGCAACTTCGCCTTTCGATTCGAGAATTGGCTTGCCTTCTTCCAGCGTAATCGTGCGTGCAAGTTCAGCGCTTTGCTTCTTCATTAACTGAGCAGCTTCATGAAGCATCTGAAATCGCTCGTAGCCCGGCATTGCCCGCATGATGCAGGCCCCCTCCACGGCTGAAGCCAGTGCCTTATCGACATCGGTGTGATCTGCTTTCGGCACGGTATCAACCACCGAATCGTCGAATGGATTATGCACTTCCAATTTTTCGGGCTTGTCAATCCAGTGTCCGGCAACGAACATTTTCATGTTGGAGCTCCCGAATTTTGATTTTGTGAATTATTATTCAGCTTTTGGCCGTAACATACCATATGTGTAATGCTTATGCGCATCGCATCATTAATATCAGCCGGCACAGAAATGCTATTTGCGCTTGGACTAGGCGACCAAGTGGTCGCAGTTAGTCACGAGTGTGATTGGCCACTTGAATGCCAAAGGTTGCCCAAAGCGACGCAATCAAATATCGATTCTACGGCCACCAGCTGTGCAATCGACCAGCAGGTTCAGTCGCTGTTTCAGGAAGGCAAACCCCTGTATGAAATTTACACCGCATTGTTGGCAGAATTACAACCAGATTTGATTGTCACGCAGGCTCAGTGTGATGTCTGTGCGGTGAGTTATACGGACGTATTAGAAATTGTGCAGAATTATCCTAGATTACAGAAGACTCGTGTGTTTTCACTAAATCCGCAATCGCTCTCAGACGTGTTGAATGATATTAGCAAGTTAGGCAATGCAACTGGTGCAGTTGCGCAGGCACAGCAACTAGTGGCCGGCTTGCAGCGGCGAATCGAGCAAGTTCGCTCCCAGACCGCGGCTATTCCAAAAGCAAAGCGACCAAGAGCGGCTCTCATCGAGTGGACCAATCCGCTGATGCTGGCTGGGAATTGGGTACCCGAACTAGTCGAGTTGGCTGGCGGTCATT
>DASRSD010000090.1 GCA_035656635.1 Pirellulales bacterium | reverse complement strand
CTCTACCCCCGGTGCGTAGTAAAACGAGGCTAGCCCTAAAGCTATTTCGGAGAGAACGAGCTATCTCTGCGCTTGATTAGACTTTCACTCCTCCCCACAAGTCATCCCACCGGTTTTCAACCCAGATGGGTTCGGTCCTCCACTCGGTATAACCCGAGATTCAACCTGCTCATGGGTAGATCGTGCAGTTTCGCGTCTGCCACTGGTGACTTAAACGCCCTATTCAGACTCGGTTTCCCTACGGCTATTGCTCTAAGAGCCTTAACCTTGCCACCAACGACAACTCGCCGGATCATTATGCAAAAGGCACACCGTCAGACATTCCCGCCGAAGCAGGCATAGTCCTCCGATCGCTTGTAGGCACATGGTTTCAGGTTCAGTGTCCTCCCCTAGCAGGGGTTCTTCCCATCTTTCAGTCGCCCTACTGAGTTCACTATCGGTCGTTAGGGAGTATTTAGCCTTACGGGATGGTCCCCGTAGATTCAGTCGAGGTTCCACGTGACTCGACCTACTCAGGTACTCTTCGGGAGGCAATGCAGTTTTCGCCTACGGGCCTGTCACCCTCTATGGACGAACTTTCCAGATCGTTCGGCTAACCGATTGCTTGGTAACTCCCATGTGAAGAGCCCTACAACCCCGCGGAGGAAAACCACCGCGGTTTGGGCTGATTCCCGTTCGCTCGCCGCTACTAAGGAAATCGAGGTTTCTTTATTCTCCTGCAGTTACTGAGATGTTTCAGTTCACCGCGTTTGCCGCAACACACCTATGGATTCAGTGCGTGCTAGTTCGGGAATCCCGGTATCAACGCTTTTTTGACAACTACACCGGGCATATCGCAGTCATAAACGCCCTTCGAAGCCTCCTAACGCCAAGACATCCCCCATGTGCCCTTAGTAGCTTAACCACCTAAATCGAACGCTCTTTGAATTCCCGGCCTGGCGGCCGGGGCTAAGCATGGCAATTTGAAAATTGCCATGCATACAAAGTGCATCAACTTCGGCTGCTACTGGATCCATTGGTCACCATCGCCGGCAAGCGCGCCGACCCCGTGACCAAATAAGTAACGATTCCAAATTCATCGAGTAATGCTTGATTGCAATTTTGCTGAAGCGCCGGCACAAACCTTGGCAGGAATGCACCTTCACCGCTGCCGTCTTGCAGCCAAGCCCTGTCGATATTTCTAAGAGCCTTGGAGAACAAGGTGGAACACCATCGAGAGATGATGAACCATCCAGTTCTATTTTTACAAGATGCCAATTACTACAACTCAATTGTCAAAGATCAATCTCAGCGATTATCTCCCTCTCCCCTTTGCGGGAGAGGGCCGGGGTGAGGGGCGCCTCTTGCAAAAGGCAACCATCACCACCAACCGCCAAACTGCCCTCAGTGAGCAGAGGCCGAATTTGCTGCTGCAATTTCGGCCCACGACCACGGAGAGCATTTCAATCGCCGGGGGCCCATAGCCTCCGGAACACAACCCCTCCGGAGGATATTGTCCTCCGGCTACTCACTCACGACTCGCTCCATCCACAGAGCTTCCTAAAATCACGCTCCCAAATGGGAAACCACAAACTGTATCAAACGCCGCCGGGACTGTAAAGGAGGGTTCGCCGAGATAATCCGCAAACCGAAAGATATTTCGCCGGGCCAACTTTCGTCGGCGTTAGGCAAAACCATTGGAATTCAGTCCACCGGCTGATCTCGATTATATCGGCCGCCTGCGCCGCGGCAAGTACCCGAATTTACAGTTCCTGCCGAGAATTTCCTTTCACTTGGCCGACGTAAACGGCTTAAACGCATTCGTAAAATCCCAGGGTTGCTGCACCAGGCCGCTGGCGGTGTTGCCGCCGTCGCCGCCGCGCTTGCTGGGTTTGCCGGAATCACGATTGCTGCACCAGAACCCCAAGCTGCACACCCAGGGTTGATCTTTCGCCCATTGGCACAGCGCGTTAGCTTGTTTTACGTCAAATACTTCCGAGCCGCCGGTTCCCCCTTTGCCGATCATCGGCGTCAGTCCAATTTGCATGGCCGGGTCAATCTTCTGACATTGCTCGTGCGCTTTTTTCGCGCTGGCAATGCACACGTCGCTCAGTTCATGATCCTTGGTGAACTGTGGGCCAAAGTACATCGTCATCACATTGGCCGATTTCACTTTCACCCCTTTGGTCACCGCGTCTTTGAGCATGTTTTGCGAATGCTTGGAAATGCCATTGGGATCGACCGGTAGCGTGAAGGAAATCATCAAGCCCGGGTTCTTCGTTTGCAGGGCCGCCAGCACGGTGTTGCGGCGCTGGTTGGCGGAATCGTCTTCCAGTTGTTTGCCCTCGATGTCGAAATCGAGCCAAGTGAATTTGTATTGATCGAGGACCGATTGATATTCCGCCTGCAGTTTTTCCAAATCGGTTTCCACCAGCGCCAAATCTTTGCCCGCCTCGCCGCCAAATGAAACCAGCACGTCGCCGCCGCGCTGGCGAATGGCGTCAATTTGGTCGGCATACAGATTTTCCGACATTGGCGTGCGGCCGTCCCAGGCAGGCTTGGCGGTGAACGTTGCCGTCGCTCCGCGCCCTTCTTGCTGGGCAATAATAAACGCAAGCGTGTAGAACTTTTGCCCGCAAGCATCGTCGCAATCGGTTAGCTTGAATTTGTCGCCGGAGCCCAAATACATGTACGGCGCAAACACCCGGCCCGGCCAATCGGCGCGAATCACACTCGCCGAAAATACGGAAAGAATTGCAACGCAAAGGAACATGATGTAGTGTCTTGCAAGTTTAGTCATGATGATACCGAATGATAGAGGTGAGCATTGTTCAGAATTCAGAATTAACCACAGAGGACACGGAGGACGCAGAGGAAGAATCGGTCGGTGTTCTAATTTTAGTTAACCAAGCGTTTGATGCCATCTTTCAGATGCAAGCAGTGGAAGTTGATTAATAGGCCAACTTTCTTTCCGCTCAGCTTTAAGTAGGAAAGCATTTGAGCTTGGTGGATAGGATGCAATTCTTCGACGGCCTTAAGTTCCACAATAATTTGGTTCTCGACGACCAAATCGAGTCGATAACCGCATTCGATCAACACGTCGTCATATCGAACCGGTAGTCTGACTTGTGATTCGACGTGTAAGTCTCTTCGTCCCAGTTCGAATCGTAAGCATGCTTCATACGCCGATTCCAAAAGTCCAGGTCCGAGCCGGGAATGGACCTTTATCGCAGCATCGACGATTTCTCCACTGATTTCATTGAGTTCTCTCATTAAGCGTTTTCGTTTTCTCTGAGTCCTCTGTGTCCTCGGTGGTGAAACATCATGGCTGGCGTTTACAACTTCAAACGAAAACCGACGCGATTCAACAGTGCCGTGATACACAAAATAAAAATTGCGCAACCGACGCTGCGGCCAATGGCGTCGGCCAAATACGGGCCGGCCAGCCGACCATACCCGTCCGACAGTTGCCAATCGTGCCAGTGAATGAGGTTGAAAACCGATTCCATCATCTCGCTCAGAATGTAGGCCAGCAGCACGTTTTCGCCGGCAATGGCCAGCGGCTTGGAAATGAATTTCAGTTGCCACACGTCGGCAATGAAATAAAAACCCAGCCACAACGCCGCGGTGATGGCGCTGGACCACAAACACCACGCCGGCGTGGCCCCATTCTTACTGATGCCCCATTGCTTGGTGAGTAAAATCGCCGCGGCCGCAAAGCCGGCGAAAAACAACAGCGTGAAACGGCTGCGGCTGGCAGTGGTGCTCGTCTGGGGCGTTAGAAAAATCGTTCCCAATAGCACGCCGGCAGTGGCAATGGAGGGGTGCGAGCCCAGCATGTCTCCCACGCCTAGAATGTGGCTCAGCCAGGTGCCTTCGAACAAACCCTTCTTGTCGGCCGCAAACAGACAAATCATCAGGCCCACGCAGCCGAGAATGGCGGTGCGGTTCGTGCGAAAAATCAAAAACACCAACGCCGCCATCAAATATGCCCAGCCGATCAGTCCCAGAATGCCATACCAACTGGTGTGAATCGAAAACGGCTCCAACGAAATAATCCGCGTCCCTTTGCCGTTGCGAAAAACCCAGGCGGCCCAGGCCAGGCCGGCCAGGCCGACGGCGCGCAATAGCACCGTGAGCCCACGACAAACTCGCTTCGTGGTTTCGCCCGCCGTGGCGCGGTTGGGCGGCGAAAGAGAACAAAACGCCAACAGGACCGAAGTGAACATCAGCACGGTCCACGTGTTGGCCGAGATGCCCATTTCCTTGCCGCTGGGATGCCCTTCGCCATTGACCATCAAAATGCCAATCGCCAACAGCGAAACAGTGCGCACCACCACATGCAACAGCAGCTTCCACACCGGCTCCCCTTTGGCCAACCGTCCAGAGAGTGCAATCGGAATCGACATGCCCACAATGAACAAAAACGCCGGAAACACTATGTCGACAAACGTCATGCCGCTGACGTTACCTTTATGACGGTCGCTAAAATGGACCATCCAATCCGGCGTGATCGATTTGTCAGCCCCGGCCAGGTCGTTCACAAAAATCATGGTGAACATGACTAAGCCGCGCAGGGCGTCAATCGAAACCACGCGCCCGGGCATTCCAATAGCAGATGAAGTCGCGCCACTCGGCGCCGCACCGTTCCCATTGTCCGCGGAAGAATTTGCCATGCCCGCCAGCCTAACGAGTGCCTTGCCTGCCGGCAAGCAATAAGAGAATTTACAGCAGGTGCGAGTGGAACAACGCTCGCCGTAAAGATTTACCCGCCGGGCTTGTCTGGCGAGGTGCGGAACCGGATGATATTTGTGGGCCCTAGCACAGTGGATGGTCAGTGATGTTTCCGTCCGAAAAAACAGAAAAGTTACTCACTCTGCTGCGCAGTTACGGCAGTTGCGCGGTGGCGTATTCCGGCGGAGTGGATAGCGCGGTGGTAGCCAAAGCGGCACAGTTGGCGCTGGGAGAAAATGCCGTGGCGGTCACCGGCGTCAGTGCCAGCTTGGCGGCCGGCGAGTTGGAAACCGCGCGGCAAGTGGCGCAGCAAATTGGCATTCGCCACGAAGTGCTGCACACCGGAGAATTTGCCGACGCCAACTACACTGCCAATCCGGCCAACCGCTGCTATTTTTGCAAGACGGAGTTGTATGAGCAATTGGAAGTGTTTGTGGAGCGGATGGAAAACGAAATGCGGCGCAACCCCCGGGCAGAGCCCGGGGCTAAGGGCCGGATGGTGATCGTTAATGGGGCCAATGCGGACGACGCCAGCGATTGGCGGCCGGGCATGCAGGCCGCCGGCGAGCATCTAGTTCGCAGTCCGCTTTTGGAATGCGGTTTCACGAAGGCCGATGTCCGTACTCTGGCCGCCCAATGGAATTTGCCCGTGTGGGATAAACCCGCTTCGCCGTGTTTATCTAGCCGCGTGGCGTATGGCGAGGAAGTTACGCCCGAGCGGCTCCAGATGATCGATCGCGCCGAGCAATTGCTACGATCGCTGGGCCTGCGCACCGTTCGGGTGCGTTATCACAAGGGGGATTTAGCGCGGCTGGAAGTGCCTCTTGATGCACTGGCCGCTTTAACGGAACCGCTGCTTCGAGAACACTTGGCGGCGGAGTTAAAGCAGTTGGGCTTCAAATACATTACGCTCGATCTGGAGGGCTTCCGCTCAGGCAGCCAGAACGAAGTACTGTCGGTGGATTCGCTGCTGCCCATCATTTCGGGAAAGGACCAATGACTAAGAACAAATGACCAACGCGGCATGTGGTCGTCCTGTTCTTGGTCATTGGTGCTTGGTCATTGGTCATTCTCGATTCACGCGCGCTCCGCTAGCGCGTCGCGGCTAAACGTCGGAAGCAACCTTTCTCCTCACCTCATCACCACACCCGATAATCACTCCCCACTCCCCATTCCGATTCATCGCTCATCGTTCATTGCTCACTGATATCGCCCGCTGGGCCGTTTGCACTTCCACCTCCGGGAAGCCTTCTTTCACTTCGCGCAGGTGGGCCTGCAAAATTTCGCGCACTTGCAAAATGGTTTGCGGGTGCCGATGTACTTCGTCGTGTTCGGCAGGCACTTCAATTTCGCTGTCGGCATCGGCCAGGTGCGCGCTGGAATACGGCACCACGCCGTCGCCATCGCCAAATAGCTTTACTTGCCAATCGCTGGCGGGCAGGCGGCCCACGATGTTGTGGTACTTAATCCATGGCGGACGCTGGGCGGCCAAAATGACGGGCAGGATCGGCGCGGTGGGGGATAGCGAATCGAGGCTGGTCGTGTCGGCATCTACCATTTGCGTATTGCGAAAAAAGCCGGGGTTATCCATGCGCAGCTTCGCCAGCCGGGCGGTCATGGTTTCGGGAACCGAAATCAACTTTTCGCCCAAATAACGGGTGAAATCGTTGGAGAAGTAACTTCCCCGATGCGGCGTGCCAATGGTAATGACCGACCGTACCGATGGGTTGGCTTGAAAGTAAAATGTGCGCTCTAGCGCGGCGTTGGTTTTTTCGTCGGCTTTGACCAGCTGGAACGGGTTGTTGCTGGCGATGTGCCAAAAATCGTCGCGGCTATTCACAATTTGCATGTTCGCGATCAAGCCCCCCATGCTGTGGCCAACCAGCACCATTTGATCGAGCGCCGCTTCCTGGTGCGCCGGATCGAACGTGGTGCGCAAATCGGCCAATTGCTCCCGCAAGCGAGTAGCGCTGCGCCAAAACGGCTGCCCGGTGGGATACAGATAAAACCAGAATTGGTATTGGCTGCGTAACTCCGGGTCGCCCCGCAAATCGTTGAACATTTCCATCCAGGTGATGGGGCCGGACCATAAGCCGTGAATCATCAGCACGGGAATTTTTCCGGGTTGATACGGCTCCAGCATGTAAATGCCGGCCAGGTCTTTGAGTTTTTTCGGATTCAAAAAACCGGTGGTCGGCTGATCAAGCGCGGCAAACGAGGGGTCGTCCAGCGAATAGGCCAGCGGTGTGGTGATGTCGCTTTCCAGCGGGACATGCTGATCAGCCAGCACAATATCGGTCGATTGCAGCGGATCGTACAGCTCCAATACGGCGCGGTGATGACGTTTGCCATCAGCAGCTTTATCGCCGGCCACCCGCGCTGGGTCATCCGGCAAACAGCGCAAAAACGCAGTGACAGGGAAGCTGAGGCCCGGGGCGTAATGCTTTTCGACGGGGTCGTTCGCCGCGTGGTCTTTTCGCACGGCAATCAGAGGCACCCCCAAGCCATAGGTGTGATAAACGTTGGTCAGCCCGCTAATTTGGTAATCGGAAACGAAATCAAACTTCTTGATGTCACCGGCCGGCCAGGGAACATTGCGGGATTCGATGGTCACGTCATATTGGTGCCCCTTCACTTCGACGCTGAACGATTGCCCCGGCTGCAATTTGCCCTGTTTGTTCACGCTGCGCAGGACCGCTTCCAGGGCGCCATTGTATAAATCGCAAGCGCCGCGGAACTGCGGATCGTAGGGATTGGCAAATTGTGCGAATCTTGGGTTGAACAAGTACGCATACGAATACGCCACGCTGGCGCAATACAAATTGAACGCTTGCTGCGACTCGACCAACATTTGCGATTTCACGCCGCCTACGTAGGCCAACTCCGCCGCGGCCGAAAGCGCCTCCGGCGAGGGTTGTTGGTCGATCACTTTTTGAACCTGGTGCACCAGTTCCACCGGGTTGTCGTGCACGTGTCCTTGCAAATCGTAACGCCGCAAGAATATCAGCGTGCGCTCGGTGGGGCGCGGACCACCGCGAGAAAGAAGCGCCAACCGCTCCGTAAGCGGATTATGGGGCGCATCGCGCACTGCCACCCACTTAGGGCTGGCGCAACCGGCAAAAAGAATTGCGCCCAGAACGATTGCAGAAACGTGAAGAGTTCGTCCTGGCGCAGGCCCACGCGCACAGCGGCCCACTAGGCCGCGCACGTCACAGCATCGTGCTGGCAAGCGTCGATCCATCAAATGTTAAGAGCAGCGAATGCACTTGAGAATCTTGGAAGAAGCTAACCCCAGAAAAGGCTCGCGGTTCACGCGCGGGTGCGCTTTCACCTGCGCCGAGAATAACGGGAATGCCAACGCGGCTCAATTGCGATTGGCGTCGTGCTGGCTGGCAGAGCGTGCTTGCCTCGAAGTGCTTCCGGCTGGCACAATTTCCTAGCGGCCAGCAGCTAGCAATGCTGCCAAACTTTCCCGAAGCGGATAAGACGCGTGCCACGGCCATCCTGAAGCCGGCCTGATGTCGCTTCAATGGTCTATTATGCCCTTGCCGGCTCGAACAACCGTGGCACGCAATTCGTGCTTCTAGCCCAATCCAACTATCGTGGCGGACGATGACGATTCGTGGCAAATGCACGGTCCCCACGTTGAGTGTGCCGGCCGGCTGCCACTGGCGCGGCCTTTTTGGCACGCTCCGCTTCATCGAATGGACGCAGTTCGCCACGCAAAATATGAACTTCCGGCGGCGCTTCCAAACCAAGGGTCACCCGGTCGCCGGATACACGACTCACGACTACCGTAATGTCGGAACCAATGACAATGCGCTCGCCCACTTTCCGGCTGAGAATCAACATAACTAAGTCCTCCCTGAGTTGCGGGTCAAAATTGGAATACTCCGCCCTCGATTGTTGACTTTGTGCAACGTTAATGCCGTCCTGCCCCAATAGCAGCCCGAGCGAAGGCAGAAGACGCTCCAACCGTTTGTCCTCCAAAACTTTAGAGATTTTTGGAGTGCTGCTGTTTTTTTTGCCTCTCAATCGGTTGGCGGAATGGGCAATCTCGAAGTGAGCCAACCGTCTCGAACTGGGCATGTGCAAAAATTGCCGGCAAGAAGATGCCCACGGCGCGCAACATTATTCAAATTCGGCCTAATCTGACCCCGGCCAGCCGCAAAATCGCACGCCCCTGCTCAAGCTGATCGCTACTGAACAACTCGCCGGCAGGCGGCAACGTACAAAAAAGTGGGATTAATTGATGGATTTTTCTTATCACCCTGTTACAACTAAAAAGATCACGGGCAAGGCAGCATTCCTGTTATTGCAAACACCGAAGGCGCCGGCCTTTATTGCTGTTTGGCAGCAAGCGCTGGGCCCCGGCGGATACGGCGAAGAAAAGTATCCGAATACCGGTGCGGTTTGCCCGTGAGTGCGCGATATGAATCGCTCCGCTGACCGTGAAGCTCCTCGTCACGAAGTCTGTGCCGTTCCGTTTCGCATACGGGATGGGCGGATGGAGTTCTGCCTGGTTTCGGCAGAGCGAAATAGCCGCTGGGAGTTGCCCTTTATCGCTCTTAGTGATGGTGAATTGCCCGAAGCAGCGGCGCGGCGCCGCGTATGGGAAACGACCGGACTAACGTGCCGCGGGGAACCGGCGGCGAAACTCGATGAATTTATTGTGCGGCAGAATCGTCAGCCCACGCACATTACCGTGTTCCTGTTACAGGTGGAGTCAGCGGACGCAACCCAGTCTCCACACCGAATCCGCTGGTGTTTCGCTGAAGAAGCCCAGGCGCGGATTCGGCGGAAGCCGATGAGGCGGCTAATCGATTTGGCCGTGCGGCAAATGGATCCGTGATCGTCCCTGGCGGCCTAAGCGTTTCGCGGTGGGGATGCATTTTTCGGACCGGCGTGGCCGGACGCTGTTTGCGCGACGCGGTTGGCAATCGCTGTGGTTCGCTCGTCGACTGATGCGGCGAAAGTTCCGCGCGCAGCAAGCTCACCGTGGGCGGCGCTTCAATGCCGATGCGCACCGATTGCCCTTTGATCCGCAAAATGGTGATTACCACGTCCTCCCCCACCCGAATTTGTTCCTGGGGTTTCCGCGTTAAAACTAACATATCTGCTCCCGGGCAATGCCCTGAAATGCTCCCTCGCCTTGCCAGTCCTGCCAGCACCAGATGCAGAGGGTGTGCCAAAAGAGGTCAGAAAATAAAGCACCCGACGGAAGTCCAACGCCCTGGGGCTCTTCCGGCAAAAGGCCGCCCGGCCAACGGCCCGGCTTGCCGCGGGTTACTGTACAAGTTTACAAGTCGGCACGCAGTTAGAATTACAAAGCTAGCACGGCCGGCCTAGTGCCCCTGCGTGTGGCGGCGGGCAATTTCGTCCCGGAGCTTGGCGGCCAATTCGTACTGTTCGGTGGCCACGGCATCGGCCAAACGTTCGTCCAGCGTGCGTTCCACTTGGTAGTGCTCGCGCAGCGACTTTTGCAATTCGAGCAGCCGGCGGACGAGTTCATCATCGTCGAATTTCTCGCTGGCTTCGTACTCCTCGAAAATTTCACGAAACTGTTCCAGCCCGAGATTGATTTCGCCAATCGCGCTTTCGGGCCCATGCTCTTCCAACTTCGCCAGCGCCGCCGCCTGCACCCGATGAAACAGCACAAAAGGCCGATATTGCTCGTGCGAAAGCGTCCATTGATCGTCGGGCGAATGCTTTTTGACAAAATCCATCAGGCCCAAAGTGTGATCGGCGTCGCGCATGGCCGCATGGAATTTTCGCAGCGCCAACCAGCAAATGCGGCGGTGGTAAAACTGGACAAATTCGCGATCGACTTCCGCACATTGCGGCGCGTTCAACACGAACCCATCACCATCGGAAATGACCTGCGACAACAAATGATCGAAATAGGTATTGGCCCCCGAGGGCCGTGTTCCGTCAGGCCGTCCCTCCACTTCCATTTGCAACACGCCCATGTCGACCCGCATTTGCAGCACTTCGCGGCTTTCGCTCACTTTGACCAGCCGGGCCATCACTTCCCCGGGCTGAAAGGGCCAATTGGCGAGCAGTTCGTCAATGTCTTTGCGGCGGGGCATCTAAACAACTGGTCCGATGATTTACTGTTTGTGGAACGGCTTGCGATGAGGGCATCCTCTTCTGCTCAGCAATTATATCAACGACGCTGTTAGGGTGCAGGGACTGCGTAAAGCCTTCGCCAGTTGAAGTTTGTGAAGGCGCGCTGTTTGTGGCTCGTGCGCTCGGTTGAACTTTACCGGCGCTAACAGATTGCCGCCACCGCTGGGCGGCCCGGCGTGCTATCGCCCAGGTTGAATACATCGTCCACGGCCAAAGCGCCTGATCCTTCGTGGTGGTAAATCGCGAAGACCTTGCAGTCTGTTCCGATTGTGCTTGTGGCCACGCAGTTTGTGGTCTGTGCGGAAGATCACAGTCGAATAAATGTTGTAACCGCGAGGGATCGCCACGCGCACGCTGTTGATTGGAATGTGCTGGCATTGATCTGAATGGCTGGCGCCAAATCCTTGCGAGTTGTCCTGCATCTTTTCGCACCATCTGATTGGAAAGCACTCGCCATGAACCGCATTGCATTAGCATTCGCCCTGTTGACCACGCCGTGCCTGCTGCGGGCCGGAGAGCAAGGCCCTGGCTCCTGCGAGCATTGCCAGGATGGCGAGTGCTGCGCTTGCCGGTGCGCCCATTGTGGCTGCGAAGCACATTGCCAAAAAACGTGCCATGTGGTTTGCGAGTGGAAAGACGTGAAGGAATACGTTTACGCGTGCCGCTGCACCGATGTTTGCATTCCCGGCCGGAGCGAGAAAGGTTGCACTCAAATTGACGAATGCAATCCGTGCAACTGCCCTTGCCTGCACGATTACAAGCCTCTGTATACGCTGTGGAACCCGTCACCGTGTGCTGGAATTCGCTCAGTAAACAAGTTGGTGAAAATTGAAGTCACGCACAAAGTTCCCACATATAAATGGGTCGTGGAATACTGCTGCGACAAATGCAATTGCGATCTCACCCAACAGGATGCGCAGCTGAAGGCTTTAACTGAAAACGGTCCGCCGGTCCTGGTTCCAATGCCCGTCTTGCCCCAGCTAGACAATACCGTTTCCGGAAAAAATGATGCCGCGTCCGAAAACAATTTTTCCAGCAGCATGTTGCAAGATCCTATGGTGCAGCTGAGCGCGGCGATTTTTCCGATCGACAATCAAACCTCAACTTCCAAGATAGAGGCGCCAGCTGCCAAAACCGATCCACCGGCACCCGATGCCAACAGTGCGCCGAAGCCGGTCGCTCCGCTGAGCTCGGGCAGTTCCGTGTTGCGAGCGCTATTCGGCCAACGGGCCGCATTTTCTTCAGCCTTAACCGCCCACGCCGCGAATGCTCCGACGCACGTGCAAGCCGAAGCCCCGAAAGTTTCGCCGCGCGCGCCAAACCCGTCTTTGAATTCGCTGTTCGCTGTGCCCAGCGTGCCAGCCGCTCCGACGAATTTGCCGCAAAGCTTGCCCAATGCGACTTCGCAATCGCGCTGACTGTGCACCAAAAACCGTGTTCCGATAGCGACGTTGCCACTTCCCGCACCCAATCGGATAATTCACTGGGGTTCGCAGAATCGCTCATCGGGAGAAGTGAACCATGACGCTGCAACAGCGCGAAAAGCAAATTGCCCAGGCCGAGGAATTGCTGGGCGATCGCCTGGCACAAGCCAGTTTTGCCAAGGGTTTGTACTTCGGCACGTTCGCCAATCGCAAGCTGCTGGATTATCCTAACTTGGCGGCCGACACCGCCACGACGGCGCTGGCCGACGAACTGCGCCGCTTCTGCCAGGCAGAAATCGATCCGGTTGCGATTGACCGCGAAGCGCTGATTCCGCAGCGCGTGATCGATGGGCTCGGCCGCCTGGGCATGTTGGGCGCGTGCTTGCCGAAAGAATGCGGTGGCCGTGGTCTTACGCAAACGCAGTATTGCCGCTTGCTGGAAGTGTTGGGCGGCCATTGCGCCAGCACGGCCTTGTTTGTGAACGCTCATCACTCCATCGGCCCGCGGGCGATTGTGTTGTTTGGCACGCCGGAGCAAAAACAGCACTTCTTGCCGAAACTCGCCACGGGCCAGTGGATCAGCGCATTCGCACTCACTGAACCGGAAGCCGGCAGCGATGCGGCCAATGTGCAAACCACGGCTACGCCCACGGAAGATGGCCGCGGTTACGTGCTGAACGGAAACAAACGCTGGATTACCAACGGCGGCATTGCGAAAGTTCTTACGGTAATGGCCCGCACGCCGGTGCCATCTTCCTCCTTTTCCTCTGGGGAGAGGACCGGGGTGAGGGTGCAGGACAAGCCCGAATCAAAAATCACCGCATTTCTGGTCACGCCCGACATGCCCGGCTTTGAAGTGGTGGAAGCCCGCATGCCCAAGTGCGGCGTGCGTGGCTCGGCGACGGGCCGGCTGGCGTTTCACAATATGTTTGTGTCCAAGGAAAACATCTTGGGCCAACTCGGCAAAGGTTTGCGGGTGGCACTAACGGTGCTGGATTTTGGCCGTGTCACTTTTGGCGCCACCTGCACCGGGGCCGCCAAGTTTTGCTTGCAGCGCGCCAGCCAACATGCCGCCACCCGCGTGCAGTTTGGCGAGCCGATTGGCACATTCGAACTGGTCAAGGAAAAACTGGCCTACATGAGCGCCGGCACGTTTGCCATGGAAGCGGCCACGTATCTCACCGCGGCCCTGATCGATTCAGGCGAAGATGACTACATGCTGGAAACCGCGATGCTCAAAGTGTTCGCAACCGACACGCTGTGGCGGATCATCAACGACACCATCCAAATTTTCGGCGGCAAGGCGTACTTCACCGACGAACCATACGAGCGGATGATGCGCGATGCCCGAATTAACATGATCGGCGAGGGAGCCAACGACGTGTTGCGGGCTTTTGTGGCGTTGGTGGGCATGCGTGACGTTGGGCTGGAACTCAAAGGCGTGCTCGATGCCCTGGCCAGCCCGCTCAAGCATTTTTCTAAAATCGGCGGATTCGCCGGCCGCAAGTTGGAAGGGTTGTTTCGCTCGCCGGAAGTGAAAGTGCATCACAGCGAGCTGGAACCCGATGCCGCACAGCTGGGGCACTTGGTGGCTGCGTTCGGCTCGAACGTGGAACGACTGCTGCGAACGTACAAGGAAGAAATTGTGGAGCGGCAATATCAGGCCGGCCGCGTTGCCGACGCCGCGATTGAGTTGTACGTCAGCGGCTGTGTACTAAGGCGGCTGGATACGCTGGTGTGGGCAACAAAAACTGCATCGGGAACAGGCAACGGCGCACAGCGGCCAGGCGAGCGCGATTTGATTGCCGGGCGCTATTATCTCCGTAGCGCGGAGCGCCGGATTCGCAGAGCTCTGGCCGATCTGTGGGATAATGACGACGGCTTGACCACACAGGCAGCGAACGCGGTATTGCCGTAGCCATCCGCTGGAAATAATTTGCCCGACGTTATGAATCGCGCTTAAGTGCCGGTTTGTGAAAACGTCTCGGAATCGACCGTCCAACCAGTTGGATCGCGGTGAAGTTCAAGAATGTAGCCGCCTTGAGATTCAAGCCAGACATAAAAAGTGAGGTAAATTTTTGCGCGATTGTTCTCGAGGGTTTGAATGCGGCTTGACCATAGCGTGCACGGTAAATGCTCTGTCAATTTGGCTTGGTCGGCACGATAGTTGGCCAGGCTGATAACCGGCACTTTGCGGTCGTGAAATTGTGTCAGCAGCTAAGGGCTTTCTTCGACATCTTGCAGGACATGCGCCGGCATTTTTTCCAGCGAGTTGTCCCAACGGTCAAATTCGTAACGCAGCGCCGCCTCTAGTGCCGTCGTCGGTTAATTGTAGCGGCATCCACAGTGTTGGAGGTAGTTGCGGCATTCGCTTTCGGTGAATAGATCGAGTACTTTGCCGCAGAGTTGCCAAAGTTTGTCGGTGGTTCGCTGGGCACCATCGCGGAGC
>DASRSD010000089.1 GCA_035656635.1 Pirellulales bacterium | reverse complement strand
GACTTCGGCCGTAATGCTGGCATCGCCGGTCACGGTTTTGTACAGATACTGGAACTGGTCCGACGTGCCCGAAATATCGTTCCCGCCGCCGGCCACCGTGTACACACCGCTCGTCGTGTTGAAATTGGAACTCCCAGCCGGGCTGGGACCGCCGACGTCCTGATTGCTGGTAAAGATGCCCAGCGATGGCGGCGTAGGAGTCACCAAGCCGTACCCAACCACCGTTCCCAGAATGTGGCCGCCGGAACCTGAACCGCCGCCCGTGCCGTCGTAAACCATACCGTCAAACACAGTCGGAATACTGAATTTCACGCCGGTCGCATTGGTCTGGCCGCCGGTGAGGCTGTCGCGAGCGGAATTTTGATTGCTCGTGTAAATCGGGCTAATACCGGTGCCGGTGGCGGAAGCCGAGTAGGCTGCCAAATAATCGGTTCCGCTTTGGGTAACATCGTTATCCCAGATGATGCCGTTGGACAGGCCGTTGGCGGAAATAGCCGACGTGGTCCCGCGACCTCCAAACAAATTGCTGCTGACAAAATTCGGCGTGGGCTCCACGCCCGTGCGCGGCGAGGCCGTGGTGAACGGGAACGAGGCAAGATTAAATCCTAATTGGCCCACATACATGGTGCCGGTGGTGCCGCCGCCCAGACCGATGTAAATCTCGCCGTTGAAGTACGAAGGAATTTCATAACCTTTGTACGTTTGGTTATTCGCCTTCGTCCCCGGATTGAGCGATTCAAAGTAATAAAACTCACCGATGACGTGGTCGTAGGGTGCCGGATCGTTGTTGGTGGTTTCGTTGCCGTCCGTAATGTACTGCGTGTTGTAGCCGCCCAAGTTGTTGGCGTCGATCAAATAAATGCGCCCTTCTTTGCCGGCAGTCACCAGCATGGGATCGCCGGTGCTGTTGTTTTGCACGCTGTAGGTGCCGGTGCCGCTATTGAAGTGGGCAGTCATGCCTTCGGTTCCGGTCGACGGAATGAGCATCACGCCACCGGAACCAACATCTTCGTCGTTTTTGTTCATTTCAAAAACGTTCGACGC
This sequence comes from Pirellulales bacterium, assembly GCA_035656635.1. NCBI lineage: Bacteria > Pseudomonadati > Planctomycetota > Planctomycetia > Pirellulales > Pirellulales bacterium. The sequence continues at coordinate 3,298 of DASRSD010000089.1, read as the reverse complement.
AGTGAAATAATCGACCACCTTCAATCCATAACCATTGGCGTCGTATCCATCATCAGGATCGTACGTGCCGTTGGGGTTGTGCATTACGCCGGTGGTAGTGAGGTTAATATTATTTTGCGTAGCACTTGGATCGAACTGCAGCTTCAAAACCGAGTCGCCATAATCGTCGTCCAGCGGCATTTGCACGGTGTGGCCGCTATCGGTGGACGTGTAGGTGGAATTGAAATTGCTGGGATTTGGATTGAACGCGCCGTTGCCGGTGGAGATGTACAAATAGGTGCCATCGGTGGCGAACACGGCCCCCGCATTCCAGAACCCAGCTTGGGCATCGAAATCGGCCCGATCGCCGGAGACAACCCCAAAATCTTCAAACTTTGGAATGCTAACGAAGGCGACGTTGTTGGCCAACGTCGAGGCATTGTACCCCAATATCCAACCGTAATACGGACCGTCGTCGCCGTGAGAAGCGAAACCGAGATAAATTTCTCCATTGATTAGCGTGGTGGCGACGCGGTTCATCTGCAATAACGCGTTGAAGGCAACGTATCCGGCAACGGAAGGATTCGTTCCCGCGAAGAATGATGTGCTGTCGGCGGTGTTGGTGGCCCAGCTGTCGGCATTGCTTGTCGTGGCCACATGGCCGGAGCCGTTGAAGGTGTCGTTGTTATTGCCGCTGCCCTTCACATAAGGCCCCGCCACATATTTGTAATCGGCAACCCCCCTCAGCGTAAGGGTGCCGGTCGCCGGACTTGTCAGGCTGCTCGAAACATTGAATTGAAAAGTTGTTGAAGACGGAATGGCGGTGACTTGGAAATTGCCGTCGTAGCCCGTGGGCGTGGCGCCGGAAATGCTAATCCAGTCGCCAATATGCATGCCGCCGGTACTGGTGGAGCTACTGATGGTTGCCGTGGCCGTCCCGCCGCTTTGCGTCAAAGAAGTTATGGTAACACTATAGGAGCTGAACGCTGGATTGCTCCCCGAGACGCGCGGATTGATGATTGTGTCGCCAATGACTTGCCCGCCGGACGTCGGTTCTACGGCCGGGTTATTCGGCGTGATGGCCACGGAGCCATCAGAAAGCTTCACGGCCCACAGCCGCTGCACGAAATGCCAATCGGCTCCGCTGACCGTGCTGGTGGGCGTGGAGCCGTTGCGCAATTCCTGCGTGTTGGGGTTGACATATAAAATGCCCGTGGAGCCATCAATGGCGGGCGTCGAAAGAATGCCCAATTCCGGACCCACGTCCGCCGAGTTCACTAATGCATTTTCCGTCGTGCCGTTGGGGCCGTTCACTCCCGCGGGAATGGTGCTGACGCCTGCCGTCGACACGGGGCTGCCGATGGTGGTCACGCGCGGATCGGCAATTTGCAGAAAACTATCCTGCCACAAAATCGCCCCGGTAGAGGCATCGATCGCATACAAGCTATCGTGCTGCGTGGCCACATACAGCACGTTATGAATGCCGAGCGACGAACCGCGGGTAATGTTCACATTGGCGACGGCAAGAATTTGGGCGTACACCTGGCCATCGAGCGTGGTGGTAAATACCTTGCCAAAGCTGGTTTGGTTTACATTCGCCGGGGTCAACACGGTTTCGTTCAAATCTTCGCCGGTGGTGCCAGCCGTATAGTGATTGGCCAGCACGTCGCCGGCGGCCAGCAAGGCACGCCGCTCCAACACTTCTACCATAGCGCGTAGCGATCGCCGGGTAGAACGGCGAGAGTTTCGTAAATGACGTGGGCGCGAAGATACAGCTCGATTGAAAAACAAGTGGGCAGCCACAAGGCCTCCTCTACCGCGACAAAACGCAACAGATAGTACGTCGGGCTCGGCTCCAAACCGAACCCAAAGCACTGCAGACGAGACCTGTTCCCAAGGACCCGTCGCTTCCCCCCAGAGCAACCGCCACCGGCGGTCGTAGCATTTGCTTATCGTACTAACGAAATCGACATTCTGCAAGGAAAAAATGGGAATCTGACGGCTCGGTTGGCCTTACGAGCGACATGCCCAGAGTTGGATTTCGCGGATTCTGCGCTCAACAATCATGGAACAACATCGACGAGCCTTCCGAGAAATTGACGCTCAAAACGCCACGGGGCTATCACAACATTTTTTGATAACCTACGCTCAAAAGTTGGAACTTATAAAGGAACGGTAGGATTTGACCGTTCGGATTAAAAATCCCGCCAACCAACTCGCTCGACAAGACGCATCCGTGAAAAAAATGGGGAATTTACGAATGGGCGGCACAGGACTCGAACCTGTGACCCCTACCGTGTGAGGATAGTGCTCTAACCAACTGAGCTAGCCGCCCTAAGAATGTCGATGCTGCAAACGTGTCGACCGTGCGAGGAAATATCTTAGCTGAGCGTAAGATGGTGGACCAGGGCCATGGCAGAGCGAAGCAACAAGCTCGTCTTAAGCAGATCCGCCGTGTTGTTCCGAGTGGCCGTACTCAACCACCGGTGGCGGCGCTGCCCCCGACTCGCTGGCCGGTGCCGTGGCAGCTGGAGCAGAGGCAGCTGTGAGAGTCTCCGCGCGGGGCTCGGAAGTTGGCGGGCTGAACCGCGGAACTGAAACTTCGTCGCGGTGAACTATCGTTTCGCTTGGCACACTACTGGATTGGTTGCTCGTCGCCGCCGGCGCAGTTGCCGCGGCTTCAATGGCGCTTTCAATCCCACGCAATCCTTTTTTGAATTCCAATACGCCCTTGCCAACCGAACGCATGACCTGTGGCAAACGATCACCAAATAGCAGCAAAGCGATGCCCAGAACAATCACTAAATGCGAGGGAGACAATCCTTCGAACATGACTTAACCGCATCCTTAATCCAGAGCCACAAATCCGTTGGCAAATGACCGGGCAGTGAAGAATGCCGTGCCACAGTCACTCCATGCAATCACTCAATTTTTTCTTTTTCCTTGGACTTGTCGTCCTCAATTCCTTGCATTCCCTTTTTGAATTCCACTACGCCTTCGCCTAAGGATCGCATCACACTGGGAAGCCGGTTGCCGAACAGCAGCAGGACGATGAACGCAATCACCAACATGTGCCAAATGCTAAAAGTACCCATGTTTTGATCCCGGCAGAAAGCAGCGAGCGGCAAGCAAATGGGACCGGTCGATCGCCCGCACACATGACCGGAGCAGCCAAAATTGGCGCAAAGTAAGAACGCACCGCACGCGCCAACCTACTTCATTCTAGCGGCAGGCAGGGGCATGTCAAACGAAGAAAGCGGTTCCCAGAGAAAGAAAAAGTCGTTATGGCAGTTAAAGTTACGGCCAACCGGGCAGTCAC
>DASRSD010000088.1 GCA_035656635.1 Pirellulales bacterium | reverse complement strand
ACCGAAGAATTACGGCATTGCTCAATCACCAAGGGTGGACTGTGAATCACAAACGCGTGGAACGACTGTGGCGTTGAGAAGGATTGAAAGTGCCGCAAAAACAGCCGGCTCGGAAGCGGTTGTGACCGCATGCTGACCCTGTTGGATGAGTTTACGCGGGAATAATCCCCGTTCAATGTGCCGTGTCATCCGCTTCCATGCGGTTTACGCTTCGTCCTTGAGTTCGCAGCGATTCAAGTACATACTGGCAAATTGTGAACGATTCATGCCAAGTCTTACACAAAACACTGCCGCAAATGCCAAGGAGGCCAGTATCCAACTCACCGGTTCAGGGACGGAATCGGTGGAGCCGCCGCCGGATTTGAGAAGATCCAGCAGCGCTTGCAGATCGGCATTGTTGAATTTGCTATCGCCGTTGAGGTCGCTGAAGCTCGGAAACTCGACGGGCGAGACACTAAAGGTGGATTCATAAGTGCTAAAGCTGGTAAGGGCCAGTTCCATTGCTTGAATATCCGTCGCATCGACGTGGCCATCGCGGTTGAAATCACCTAGTAACAGGCTCCTATCGACCACTGCGAGAATGCCACTATCGTAAAGCTGGTTGGTGCTCCATTCCAATGTGCCGCTCAGCGTGGGAAGTTCCACCGACGTGAACGTTCCGTTTAGCGTCCCCCAATCGAGAATGTCAAACCGATCTCCCGCATTCGGCGTGAATCCGTTAATTTGTAAAACATTGAGCGTACCTCCGAGGCTGAGAAGTCCGCTGGCAATGATGGCGTCGTACTGGCTGCCACGGGAGGTTCCCCCCAGCTCCATGTTCAATGTGCTACCCGATGCGAACCCGACGTTGCCGACTGTTGCCAGAGTGGGAGAAAATCCTGGATCGTACGTGCCGCTGAAGGTTACGTTGTTGAATGTGCCGGCACCTTTGATCCAGCCCGACAGGGTTATGGGTTGGGACGCCGAATTACCTTGCACAGTGCCATTAATGATGGAATGCTTAGCCAGCGTGTTTGAGGAATTGATCGTACCGTAGCCGGTGATCGCGCCGCCGAAATTCTCGACCAGACCATTGGCAGCATTAATCGTGCCTGCGCCGCCGAGTCCTCCTAGTGCCGTGAGATTGCCCACCGTCGCCGGCGCGCTGCTGTTGAGCGTGATGATGTTTTCTTTCACCCGCAATTGGCCGGCATCATTGAAGCCCGCCGGCGAAGTTGGATCGCCTAACGCCAAGGCTCCGTCGGCTTCAATCACCGAGCCCAATTCAGCGGTCACTTGGGCATGCACCGCGCCATGCCCCAAAAAGTTTGATCCGCTTCCGAAGCTAACGCCGTTAGGCGCGTTGATCGTGCCGCCGATCAGCGAAGTCAGGACGCCCAGTTTTGCGTAACCGGCACTGTTCAGCGTGACGGTATTAGCGCCCACATTGAGCGTGCCTTGGTGAATGAACCCGGTGAAACTATTGGCGTTGCCCAGCGAAACATTGTTTGCACTCACATTGATCGTGGTGCTGGGTGAGTTGCTAACTAACGAACCGTTGAATCCACCGCCTGTGGAATTAAATCCCAGCGAGCCTTGATCGAAACTGAAGGCGCCGTTGACCAACATACTTCCAGTATTGAGCTTACCACCAGATAATGTCAGGGTATGTGTTGCGTCGATCGTGGTGGTTCCCGTCAGAGTTACGCTTTGATTTGTCGCAATATTTGGATCAGCACCCAGCAGCCCGCCACTTCCCACGGTGAGATTGCCGACGTACGAAAGGCTGCCGGTCACAAGATTGACAGTACCACCGGTGTTGGTCAGCGCTTTTAAGTCCACGCTACCGCCATTGATGTTGAGCGTCCCGGTGACATTCAATGTGGTCGTGCCGCTAGTGCCGACAGTCAGCGCGGCCCCATTGTTGACATTCACTGTGGCGCTGCCGCCGGACGCGGCGCCAATCACAAGGTTTGCGGCGGGGCTTGAAGGCCCTCCGCCAGGATTCAGTACTACTGCGGACCCCAGGCCAGTCACGGTCATTGCGGCCGTGCTCTCGAACAATCCGGCAGCGATATTCAAATTACCGACGTTCAGCGCGGCACCGCTTTGCACTTGGACGGTAACCGACTGCCCGTTGCCTGCCATCGCCAAGTCGATGCCTCCGTTAAAGCTACCAGTCGCGCCATTGCTGAAAACAACATTCGACGTGACGCCATTCCACGCACTAACACTGGCTGTATTGGCCACGGCCGAGGAACCGGCACCATCCACATTCAGCGTGCCGGAGTCGGAAACGGCACGCGCAATTCCGATAGGACCTAGGGACGAGAGCGATCCTCCTGAAGCGACATTGATTTGAGCGTTTCCCTGAATGAATACTGGCGACTCGCTAAGGGTAGTCTCCAACTTCGAACCGGCGCCGCTGATGGTGTATTGCGCGTTGGACGCAGTCATGTAGCCCGCTGAAAAGCTGGCGCGCCCGCCGCCACTGATGATCATCGATTGACTATCGGCTAAATTGAAATTGCCGGGATCGACTTCGAGCACACCACCATCGATCAGCACACGCCCGTTGGCGTCCAGGACGCCTTTAGCTCCAATATTCACCGTGCCTGTTTTGTTGATCGTAAACTGCTTTCCGGTATCCAGTGTGCCGCCGAAAGTTGCGGCGCCGCCGACATTGATCGTCGCTATGCCGCTGGTGGCGTTGCCAACCGTCAGCGGCGCCACTTGGGTAAATATGGAGCCGTTGCCATTGATGTTCAACGTGGCTGAGGTCGCCGCTCCGCCAACTGCGTCGAGATTCACAGCGCCCGCGTTCAAAACGGCGCCGGAGAGAATATTCAGCGTGGCCGTCGTCCCCGACGTGCCGTCGTTGGCCAGGTCGATTGGCGCGTTAAGGTTGTTGAAAGTGCCGATGGCGCCGTTGCTGAACGTGACGGTTGCCGTCCCGCCGTTTGCACCCCACGCGTTGGTCAAGAAGCCCGAGGCGATGGCCTGTGTCGAAGCACCATCCACCAATAGCGTTCCGCTGCCGATCAACATCGTGCCCGTATTGACCTGACTACCCAGCAGAATCTTGAGAGTGCCCCCATTTTGCACCGATACGGCATTGCCGGCGGTGAGATTCATCGCTCTGTCGCCAGTGCCATCCGCAGCGCCCAGTGTGAGTGAGCTGCCAGTGCCGGTGATCGTCGTAGTTTGATTGCCTCCAATACTGGTCACGCTGAGCGTGGTACCGCCTGCGGGACTGCCCATGAATGTGACATTGCCTGTAGAAACCGTGAGGTCCTGAATGGGAGCTGGAGAGGTTGAAAACGTTACTGGATAAGTAGCCGACAGATTAAATGCGGCCGAATCGGCACTGCCCGGCACACCCGAAAAGTTCCAATTATTTCCACTAGGAAGTCCGGCATTCCAATCGCCACCGGAGCTGTTGGTCCAAACATAGGAATTGGCTTGAACTAGCGAAGCCGCTGAAGCCACGATCAATCCCATCCCCAGCCGTCTCAAATGACAGGTCATACTATTTTTCCTAATTGAGACGTAAATTTTTCGTCGGTTCATATGCAGTCCATCAACCGATCCAAGCGCTTTCCGTGCAGGGCTTTGAGACGATCTTAGTCAAGCATTGGGTGCGCCACTCTTGTCGAGGTTCATTCTGGTAAGAAACCCGATCGCGAAAGAACACCGACCAGCAACCAAACGGTCCTGGCGGCAGTGACCGGGGCGAGTGCATAAGTCGTCCAGAGGTCTAAAAGCCGAGCAGATCTGAACCCACTTTAACCAACCGCGCCAGGAAAATTGCATTCACCGCTATTAATAAGCGACATCATTCATTGATCACCGATCGAACAGTTCGGACGTATTTTCACGCATCCTGTATGTCATGCGACAGTTAGCGCGAGGTTGTCTCACGACATCGAAAAAGTTTTTTAAGTTTTTACAGGAACGCGCATGTCACGGATACGTTTCGATCCGGGTCCGAAAAACTTCTACGCCGCGCGATCCACACCAGCGCGCCGAATCCCAAGGCGGCTAGCACGAACGTTGATGGTTCCGGCACGGTTGCTATGAAGCCGTGCTCCCCCGATGCGTCGAAGTAACCGCCGATAATGGTGTCGCCGTCGATGCCAGTGGCATAGGAGCTTGCCCACGTTCCTAATGGACCATCCAGCGTCGTGTAGGTCGAACCATCGTAGAGGAAACCGTGGGTGATACCAGATGATGAATCAAAGGATGTCCCCACGATGTTTCCGCCGGAAATTCCTTGGGCAATGGTTTGTCCATTTGGTACGGCCGACGGATCGTCGAGCGTTGTCCAGTTCGTGCCATTATAGAGGAACCCATGGATTACACCGGAAGAGTCCACATAAGTTCCGACAATGTTGCTGCCGGAAATCCCGAATGAATAAGTGTCATGCCCCGGCGCCGACGGATCGTCGAGCGTCGTGTAGGTCGAACTGCTGTAGAGGAAACCGTGATAACCGTCCGAGCCAAAGTAAAACCCGACGACTGTGCTCCCGGAAACCCCCCAAGCTTGCGTCTCACCGCCCGGTATCGCCTTGGGATCGTCGAGCGTCGTGTAGGAAGAACCGTTATAGAGGAATCCGTGTGCTGTACCGGAAGCGTCGTTGTATTGCCCGACAATATTGCCGCCGGAAATTCCCAACGCAGAGATATTACTTATTCCAGGTGGTTCCGGTAGCGTGGTATACGAAGAGCCGTTGTAGATGAAGCTTTGATAGCTGGGAGTTCCGGGAGAGCCTGTGTAATCGTTTCCGACAACGTTGCCATCGGAAATCCCGCGGAAGCCGCCGGCAACCCCAAACTCATCGCCGCCGAGTGCGCCAGGACCACTGTAATCGAACGTGGTGTAGGTGATGGCCAGCGCTGGTGAGACTGCAGCTACACATAGCAATGCGGCAAGGATGGGTACATATTGGTGCTGTCGGCGTCTTCGCAGAACACAGCCAATCAAGCCGAGAATGCCGAGGCCGGCGAGTGCGAATGAGGATGGCTCCGGCACGGGGTCGGGGCCGAATGCGAGATATGTCGCGTCAGGGATGCCACTTGCAAATGTACTCACCGTGCCGTTGGGAGCAATCTCACTAATCGTGCCAATTTCCTCCGCGACGAGAAGATTGCCGCCGGCGTCGAAGGCCAGACCGGCAGCACTGTTTGAGTCGGCAGGCAGTGACGCGAAGAGGCTCACGATTCCGGCCGGGGTGATCTTGCTGATCTGACTGATGTTGCCTTCTGTTGATGCGAAGAGATTGCCAGTGCCATCAAAGGCTAGATCGAGAGGAATCGAGGGGAGGGTCGCAAAGTTGCTCACGACACCTGCGGAGGTAATCTTGTAGATTTCGTTGCCACCCGTCGCGTAGAGGTTGCCGCTGCCGTCGAACGCCAGACCCGCAGCACCGCCGGGCACGGTCGCGAAGATACTCACGGCGGCGGAGGTGATCTTGTAGATTTGACCGTTACCGCCGTTGGCGGCGTTGTCGGCAGCATAGAGATTGCCGTTGCCGTCAAAGGCCATGTCAAGAAGGAAGGGGAAGGTGTTGAAAGAGGTCGGGATCGTGGCATAGAGGCTCACGGTCCCGCTCGGGGTGATTTTTTGGATTGGGCCAAGAGAACCCACGACGTAGAGATTGCCGTTGCCGTCAAAAGCCTCGCCAAAATATTCTGCATCCGAGGGCAGCGTGGCAAAGAGGCCTACGGTGCCGTTGGAACTAACTCGGTCGACAGCTTCGGTCGGGTAATTGTCAACGGAGACATAGAGAGACTCAGCACACACTGGAGCGGCAATCAGACACAGCATAGCAGCCAGCACGATCGTGGTTCGTTTCGTATTCAAGCGAGTTCTCCTAGTTCAAACAGCAGTCGATAAGCGATTAGCGGAGGGCAAAAGAGTCGCGCTGCTGCAGAACTACATGCGAAGCGCTCCAGGGCTAAGCAATTGCCGTTCGCTAGTTGTACATGCGAAATCGGCGAGCAGCAGGGCTCAACCAGATGCAGAAAATCCCCGGCAAGAGAGATACCGCTACGGTTTTGTGGCCTGAGAGGACTTCTCCATCAACTCGACCGCCTCGTCGCGCAGATGATTGGCAACTGCCCAATCCGCCCATTTGGCCATAAAATCGCTGGCTGCGTGTGATTGGAGCTGGTTCTCGAATTCGTCGCCGCGAGATAGCGCCGCGCGGCCTGTTTCAAATTCACGCAATGCAGCATTGGCACAAGCCTCGATGAAGTAGTTCGCGGCCTTTGCCGGACCGGCGTGGCCTTCGTCGCTGCTGTTCGTCGCGCGGTCCGCCCAATCAATCGCCGATGCGAAGTGCCCGCGCCGATACTCGGCCAGCGCTTTGCCGAACGTCGATTCACTCGACAGCGATTCGCCATGCTCTCGAACCGCGCCGGAATCGGCATATTGGCACGCGCGATCCAAATCGGCGCCCTCGACGGGCAACATCAGCGAAGCCAAAGCCGCCAGGTAATGGCCATAGTGGTCCCGTGCGTCGCTGCATCGCTCGAGAAAACGGTGGCAGTGCGCACGGTATTCGTCAAGCTGACCAGCTCGCACCAGAGCTACCGCCAGAAAAAACGCACCATTATTGCCATCAACGTTCGGATTCAGCTCAACGGTGCGAGTAAGCTGCTCCACGGCAGCTTGCCAATGGCCGCGCCGCCCATTGAGATCGCCCAGCATCTCCCAGTACCTGGCGTTTGATGGTGATGAATCCACCGCCTCTTTGAACAAGGTTTCGACTGCTTCCCACTTGCCTCGCACCATGAGCACGTGGCCGAGAAGGCCAAGATAGAATTCGCGATTGATGTGGTCTTTGTCGTAGACCCGATGACTGAAATCGACGTTTTCTCGGGCGATGGCCTCTGCCTCATCCAATTTGCCTCCCTTCAACAGGCATTGTCCGAGCACGAATAAGTCGTTGGCAATGTGCGCGTCATCAGGGGGAACTTGGGCGCGATGCAAGGCGAGCGCTTCGCGCATCATTGATTCTGCCTCGGCGCGATAACCGGGCTCGTCGTCGAGACTGGCCCCCAAATGCAACAAGCATCTGGCTAAAAACGACGGGTCGTCCCCCGCTTCCTTTTCAAGTGCGATGGCCTCCCGCAGAAATGGAGCCGACTCCGGAGTAATGATGGGTGCAGTCAATGATCCGGCATAGTAATACAGACAATGGGCCAGAACCCCTTTGTCGCCGCACTTTCGCGCGATCTGGACCGCTTCACCGCAGGTGATGCGCCCGCCCGACCCGCGGTTGAGCCAAGCCTGGACGAGGCCTAGTCGCCCCAGCGCCAGCGCCACGTGGGTGTTTTCGTTTCCGAAAGCGAGGCGATATTGCTCGACCGCGTTTTGGAACATCGGTTCGGCGCGATTATCCTCGTCAAGATCCTCGTACGTGGTTCCCAATATGTAACATAGTTCCGATAGGACTGCGGGATTATCAGCAAAATCGTGTTGTACGCGAGTGGCAGTTTTATCCAGTATTTCGTGCAGTAGCTTCGTATCTCGACCCAAAGCCACGCTGGGGCCGACACCTTTGAGCATATCTTTGAGAAACTGCGCCACCTGCTCGCTACGTATTGCTTCGTGCCGGGCTCGAACGAAGCCGATCGATGCCACTGCTAAACCGATCATCACGGCAAGCAAAACTGCTATGCCCGAGAACACCACTAACTTATTTCGGCGGATGAATTTTTTAAGGCGGTAGCTTGGCGTTGGTCGCCGTGCTTCGACAGGTCGATCGGTGCGGTATCGTTGGAGATCTTCCGCTAAGCTGCTAGCGGATTGGTAACGCCGGTTGCGATCTTTTTCGATGGCGCGCATTACAATCCAATCGAGTTCGCCCCGGAGCAGTTTCGGCAGTCGCTTAGGATCGATTTTTCGCAGGCGAGCTGTGGCAGTTTGCGCAGCCTTTGCCTGGCAGGAAAGGCGCGTACTGGGGGTTGGCGGCTCCACTTCTCGAATGATCCGCTGCATTTCTGCAAAACCCTTCGAGCGCAACTCCTTCGAGCCAAATGGTGGTGCACCGGCCAAGAGTTCGTACAGCAAAACACCTAGCGAGTAGACATCGCTACGGATGTCGATATCTAGGCTGCCGTCCGCCTGCTCAGGACTCATGTACGCCGGTGTGCCGATGAGCTGGCGAAAATCCGTGAACAGCGTTTTTTCGGTCAGTCGTGCTTCGGTCGCTTTAGCGATGCCGAAATCGATGACTTTTGTCAGTGGTCGACCATCGTGGGTACTTACTAGTACATTCGTGGGTTTCAAATCGCGGTGAATCACCCCTTTTTGATGAGCGTGCTGAACCGCCTGGCAAACTTGCATGAATAAATCCAGGCGCTGGGCGATACTCAGATCATGCTGGTCGCAGTAGTTGGTAATTGGAATGCCTTTGACCAATTCCATCACGAAGTACGGTCGACCAGCTTCGGTCGCCCCGGCGTCGAACACCTTGGCAATGCTCGAGTGATCCATCATCGCCAGTGCCTGTCGCTCGGCCTCAAAACGAGCTACGATCTGCTTGGTGTCCATGCCCGCCTTGATGATCTTTAGAGCCACCTTGCGGCGCACCGGCGTCTCCTGTTCCGCCATAAAGACGACCGCAAACCCCCCTTCGCCGATTTGCTCGAGCAACTTATAGCGGCCGATGGTTGTGCCCGGCGTTTCCTGAATTTGATCACCCGAGCTCTGAACAAAAATGGAAGCCGGGGATTCTAGAAAATTGCCCGCCCGAAAGTAAGCGTTGACCAGCCCTTGGACGAGTTTGAGAAGCCGCGCATCACTGGCGCAAGCATTCTTAATATAGTCCGCGCGCTCCCCGGGCGCAGGCAGTTCGATGGCGGCGCTAAAAATATCTTCGGCCTCGGGCACGGGAAGTCTAGCCACTTCGGCGGTTTGAATTGTGTTTTCGGGGCGTGGGGTACAGTAGGTTATGCGTCATCCGCTGCTTCCAAGGCTCAATCGACTTGCCGTTCCACCATGGATACTCCTTCCGACGTCTACCCGTTTATTGCCTTATAAAGCCACGCGCGGGCGAATGCCCAATAGCGTTTGGCAGTGGCGGGCGAAATTCCCATCGCCGCCGCTGATTCTTCTACCGACAATCCGGCAAAGTAGCGCAGCTTTACCAGCTCTGCCTTGTCCGGTGCCTCGGCCGCAAATTTCGTGAGCGCTTCATCCAGGGCCAGTAGCTCGTCCAGCTTCTCGGGCGGCGAAACTGCCGTCAATTGGCAATCGTCCAATTGAATGCGCTCTCGATTGCCGCCACGCTTCACTGCATTTTTGCTGCGCGCATATTCGATCAAAATCCGCCGCATCGCCTCCGCCGCGGCAGCAAAGAAATGGCCGCGGTTATCCCATGGATTATCTTCGTCGCTGGTCAGACGTAAATATGCTTCGTGCACTAGCGCCGTGGCTTGCAGAGTGTGCTCGGCGCGTTCATCCGCCATGCGCGCGCGAGCCAGTCGCTTAAGTTCTTCATATACCAAGGGGAACAATTCGGCCGTCGCTTTCAAATCGCCTTCACCAATAGCAGTCAGTAATTGAGTGACTTCGGACATGTCTTCCAATGATAACCAATCCGTCCGGCGACCGCTGTTACCATCCCAGCAAAAAGATTTTGGTCCGGCTAAACACCTAGCCCAAAGCCACGTTTCCTACGCGATTCAGCATTCCCAGATGACGAACCGCCTGTTCAAACCCTGGAACCATAGTGGCGATAGTTCCCATAACCGCTGGCTTGTTTGCGGCGCGCGATCTACGCCATCGCGCCGAATCCCAAGGCGGCTAGCACGAACGTGGACGGTTCCGGCACGGTTGCCAGAAAGCCGTGACCACGGCATGCGCCGGTCGCCGAGCGTGCGTCCTGAAGAGCTTGCCGAGCTTCTTGGGGTCAGTCGCAAAACCGTCTACCTCTGGCTCGATCGCGGGCTCCTATAGATGGCGCGGCGCGAAAACGCGGCAAACATTGGCTGATTTGGCTCGATCGAGCAATCGAACTCCTATACAACGGTCCCGAATGGACAGTCCCCAATAATCATGAGCAAAAAAGAAATAAGAATTCGCGTCGGAATGTTTGTGACAATTCAACTTCGCGGCAAGAAAAAGACCTGGAACGCGGACTACTGGTGGAAGGGCAAGCATTGCCGGAAATCGCTCAAGACTCGCAATCTTCCGACGGCACGTCAATGGGCGGTCCAGCTGGACAATCAGCTGCAACAGGGCTACAACCCGATGCCGCAATCGGCCCAGAAAAGGGTATCAATCCAGCAAGCAACTGATAATTTCCTGCAGTTTCAAAAAACTGAAAAACGACGTGGCAAAACACGCAAGAAATACGACGGCCTGTTGAAGAAATTCATCGGCTTTGCTGATATGGAAGGAATTACGAATTTAGTAGAAGTCGATCTGTCTTTCATTGATCGTTACCGTGATTTCCGAGACCCGCAAATTGGCGAACGGAGTATGGCCAACGAGGGGCAAATGCTGAAAACCTTTTTTGGCTGGTGTGCCCAGCGGCAATTGATGCCAATAAATCCTTTGACGTTTCGTAAATTTCCCCGTCCAAAATACGAACCGCGGGGCGGACCAACTTTGGAGCAGCTTTACGCAGTGCTTTCGATTGTTCCTCGGGATTTACTGCCAATAATCGCCATCGCGGCTTTTACCGGCCGCCGTAGCGGAGAAATACAACACTTACTGAAGGAGGATATTGACCTTGCCGGTAATTGGATTCATTTTGTCTCTCGACCGGGTACCGAAACAAAAACTGGCAATAGTGGAAAGGTTCCGATCCATCCACGGTTGCGGATGGTACTTGAGCAGCAGCCAAAATCAAAAAGCGAATGGTTCTTTAATGCAGCGCCCAGTCCACAATATCCCGAGGGCGGCCACCATCTGAACATGCGCGACGTCAACGAGCAATTCCAAAAGCTGCTGATGGCATTAAAGATACCGGCCGGGAAAAAGAATGGCGGCTATACGTTTCATAGCTTGCGGTCGTTTTTTAAGACTTTTTGTGTTAACGCCGGCATCCCCTGCGAAGTAGTCGACAAATGACAGGATCACACCGGCGATCGACGGCCTACCGCTGGAGATTTGTACTACAAGCTGGCCGACGACAAATCGCAGGAATTTATGATGAAGGTCCCTTTTGGGGACGGCAAGCCGGCGGCCAATGCCGGCAACTAATCGGAGGATTTGACCGTGAAGATTTTTCAATTGCTGGCGTTCACTTCAACCATTTACATTTCGCTGACCGCGGGGACCGCGCACGCGCGATTGCCAGCGAGTATCGAGTGCAAACCGAATGCACGCTACCGGGACAATTCCTGGACATCAGGGATAAAGGAAAACCAAGCCAGTTCCGAAATCAAACACCCGTCAGTACTTGCGATTGGCTCTTCATTTTCAGCGGAGGGCACGGGATTCGACCGCCCTCACAACCTACGGGAAAAACCGATGATTCGCAACGAGGCGGTGCAGAATCCGGTGCAGTTGGCATAGACGCGACAAAATTAGTTCAAGAATTGAGCCGAGTCAATGCAGCATGGCCATCGCTACGCGGACCGATCCGCAAGGCGATTTTAGCGCTGATTGATGCGGCAGGAGACATTCCATCGTCCTAAGCGTTTGACAAGCGACTTACCATAGTGCCCAAGAATGCACTATCGTAGCCTATCGTGGCGGCTTTGCACAAAAAGGGTAATGGTTCACTTTGAATCTTCGGATCGGTCAGCGGGTAGTGTATCAGTCTAATTGTGAGATTTTTTTACCGATGCATGTCGTGCGCTATTGCCGCAGCGACAAAGATTGTTAGCGGAATGCCAATCGCATAGCAAACCTGCGGGAGCTTACTCGTAACCGCAGCGGCGCAAAAAACTATGACAAATGGAAGCGCGGTACACGCCAGCTTGCCCGCCACGGACATAGGGTGTGTTTCACGTCCGGTACGTATGCTGCGCCATGCCAATGGCCAACCGAAAACAACCGCTAACAGCGGGTATAGACCGATACACAACAGAATCGCACTACCGGCTAATACGGTTCTTGTTTCCATCCCCCCATCATACCCGATTCGCCTTACATGGCGACAACTTCAAAGTGAACCACTACCACAAAAAGCCCTAGTTGTACAAAAAGGTGACGGTCTGCACAAAAAGTCTATCTGCCCCCAAATTCATTGTCGTGGCAAGCTCCATAAGATTATGGAAATGATTCCAAGCAGTAATTCTGGTGCGACCAAAATGAGGTAAGTCGGCAAGTCGCATTCGGCTATAGTGACAGGAATGGCAATACCTATCCCGGCAGCGACTGGCGTCGCTGCCAAAAACAATCCCCACCAACGTCGCCGACCGACAGTTGCACTTAGCACAAGCATTGTCGTGCCAACAACCGTCACGACGACCAGAAACAACAAAAGAAATGTGCCGATGCCGCTGAAATCAGACGCCAACAGATAGGCTAGTTTCATACCCTGCATTGTAGCAGAGGGGCGGCTTTGCACAAAAAGCCCTAGTTGCACAAAAAGGTAACGGTCGGTAACGGTCTGTACAAAAAGCCACTAGCCAAGGCACTGTCCCCTAAGTGACATAAGCAAAATTATTTTATTCGTCTTCGGAACTTTTCGTATGTCAAGTAAACAAATCCTCCGACGAGTGGCACACAAGCAATCGCAACGCCTATCCCGTACATCCAGTACGCTATTGTTTTCAGGCCAATGGCGAAGAACAAAAATGAGAGCGCCAGATAGCCAGCCACGACCGCTGCCAGAATACGCTCCGGATGCCTTAATCTCATGTCCCGCATTGTAGCGGCTTTGCCTATCGCTGCCAGTCGCCGATACGGGCTGTGAACGTGGCATTAGCTTCGAGACCGCCGACAAATTGTGCGAATATATCGGACTCGATTTGCGCCCGCGCCCCTCGCTGACCCTGATGGGTCAAACCTTGCTTGGCAAACCAGTCCGCGCGGCACTAGTTGGGGCGCTGAAGCCCTATTGACTGGCCACGATCCAATTGCACCAAGAGTGACACGGCGAAAAACGTAGAGACTGTAGCCGATCCAAACACCATCGGGATGCGATTCCAAGGATTCGTGGCAAACTGGCGTGATGGCTTGAAGAATCCGACGAGCCTGTTCTGAGTCTTTAGCGCTGCCGCAAATTAAAATATGTCAATTCTGGCATCGTGTCAGTAGAAAATTTACGCATATCCGCCGGCCAACTTCCATGCTCGCGGGCAAAATCTGGTAGTGGGGCAGTCTAATCCTGAGGATTACCCTCTGCCGAATAATTCGAGCGCTTCTACATCCCAAATAAAAGACTCAAAACCTTTCAAACGATGCTCGATAATATGCTGTCGCAGTCGATTGCCAAAATCGCGAATGCGAACCAAATCCAGTGGCTCTTCCATCGCCAATACCTGAAACTCCATCGCCAAAGCGAGCACCGGTGGCGGCCAACGCCAACGGGGATGTTTGGCAATAACCTCCTTGTAGAAAACGATCCTCTTCTGGACACTCTCTTGGACTTCTCCGAGAGATTTTTTTATTGTGGGGACTGGCATACGCACATCACCTGAATAACCCGGTTCGGATGCGAAGGTCAAAGGGCCTTATTCCCCGGTAGTGCGGTAGTGGGTCAGTTTGAATTTTCTTTTCTAGATTCGTGAAGGTTTGCCCGTCGTTGCTTGGCCAGGAGTCTAGCCGGTGGCCAAATTATCCCAACGATGGCCGCAATAAATAACAAGCTAACAGCTATCAAACCTACCCACTGATAGACGATCAGCAGGACGGGAATGAAGTAGGCGGCAACGCCAAAAAGCACAATCGCCGCCAACAGATGGAAAATCGTGACTTTCATACCCCCATCATACCCGATTAGCGACTGGCGGAGAACTCAAAGGGTTGGCCCCTGAGCGACCATTGCATCTATTTCTCGCGGGTCATCAACGCGCCCAGCAGATAAGCAAACGCCACTCCAACGATAATTGCCCCGAAGATGAACAGTGGATCATAGGGCATTTCTGGCAATCCAATCGCTTTCCTTAGCAGTACGACCGGGTAGCAGAAGACACCACAGATGGCGATCACCACCAGCAACGCCATCAATGACATCGGAATCCGGATCATCCCCGCATTGTAGCAGAGAGGCGGGGGGAGTGACAAAGGCCGCGTCACTGGGGTTAGTGACGCGGCCGGAAGATTTGCCCGCGTGTCCACTCACTTGACTTGTTTACATTGCGTCGATAAAATCCAATTGTTGACACAATGTAAATAAGGTGCGGGTAATCGGAGTATCGACGATGACTATGGCGAATGAGCAACGGCCGGCAATGAGTGTCGCAGAGCGTGAGGTGCTCAAGGTGCTTTGGGATCATGGACCGCTCGCAGTTCGGAATGTACTGGCCTACTTAACAAAACGAGGTCAGCAATGGAGTCGGTCCACCGTCATCACGTTGCTACAACGGTTGGAAAAAAAGGGTTACGTCGGCAGTGACAAACACCGGTTTGCCTTCGTCTTTCGCGCATTGGTTACTCGCGACGAGGTGATGCACGCACGGATGATCGACTTGGCCGACGAGTTTTGCGACGGCAAAGCGATACCGTTGGTCTTGGCTTTCGCAAAGCGTCATCGCTTCTCTCCCCAACAACTGGCCCGTTTTCGGCAGATGATTGAAGGCCTTGAGGCGAAGCGTGGAAAGCGGGGTGGGAAATGAGCATCTTGCTTTGGTGGCTGGGGCAAAACACAATCGCCGTCGGGGTGATGGTGCCGTTTGCACTTCTCATGTGCCGTCTGTTCCGCAATCGCCCGGCCGTGCAGCATGTGCTTTGGCTAGTCGTTTTGCTGAAACTGGTCATGCCACCTATTGTCTCCTGGCCTTGGTCAATACAGCAGGTTCGGAATTCGATCTGGTCCATACCAGCAACTGCGCCGGTCTCTGAAACCGTACATATGGGTGAACTCGACGAGAACCTAAGGGCAACCGATCACATCCGTCTCCCATCAATGTCTCCCGTCAAAGACACGCCATCGCTGCAAGCCAATGCTAGACAGGTCGACGTCATTGTCACCATGGCTTGGATCATCGGTGGGGCAGTAGTCACGTCATGGCAGTTTCGTCGGATCGCTAGCCGCATGTCGCTAGTCGGTGCGGCCGCCAACGCACCGGAGTGCCTCACGAACGAAGTCCAGATTGTAGCTAAGCAACTAGGCCTGCGGCCGCCGCAAGCACTGATCGCCCGTGGCATCCTTTCGCCGTTCATTTGGTGCCTGGGTCGGCCGCGGCTAGTTTGGCCGGAATCGCTGTCGAGCCAGACCGAAGTTGTGCGCTCGCGTGGCGTCATCACTCACGAGTTGGCTCACATATATCGTGGCGATCATTGGGTGGCCTGGCTGGAAATGATCGTGAGCATCGTTTGGTGGTGGAATCCGTTCTTTTGGTTTGTCCGCCGACGCCTGAATGAAACGGCGGAGATGGCATGTGACGCTATGGCAATTGATACCAATCCCGCGAATCGCCGTGAATATGCCGAACTGCTTCTTGAACTATCGTGGGGTTTCAAAATCGGAGCACCGGCAACTATCTTGGCCATCGGAGTAGGCACTCCCATGTCCTTTGAAAGGAGGCTGTCCATGATTCTGTCTGACCACGTTTCTGGCAAATTCTCGTCCTTGGGAATCGTAGTCGCGATCAGCTTCGCTCTGTTGGCTCTGCCTGGCTGCTCGAAGGGGCAGCACGAACCGCAATCGGAGGTGGATCGCACGGCGAAAATCGCAAATGTGGCCAGCGGCCAACTCAAATCTCCAGAGAACAGCGCTGTGCGGGTAGCTCTCAGCAGTCCGGTGTGTCGCGAGCTGGCGCCATTCGAGGAATTCACAGGCCGTTTGGAGGCTTCTGTTGCGCCGCCCATGCTGCGTACAAAGAAACTTCCAGAAAAGCCAATGGACGTCGTCTTTAACATGGATCAACGGTCGTATCTGAACTATCAACAGAAATTGGGCGAGGGACAGGTCAAAGGTGAAGGTGACCCACTGGCCATAGGTTTACCCGACGAAAACAACTTCCCCCGCGCGGGTGTACTTGATCAGTTTGGTGACAAGTTCGATCCGACGACGGGCACCATTTCCGTCTATGGCGTTTTGCCAAATGCAGACGACCTGCTATTGCCCGGCATGTTTGTCCGCGTGCGGATGACTTTGGGTCCGCCGCGCCCTGTGCTGGAAGTGCCTGAAGAGGCGGTCGGTGGAGAAAAGGGTAATTTCTACCTATGGGTAGTAAGTGATCAAGATATCGTGGCGCAACGTGCAGTACAGATAGGGGCATTGGACGGCAACATGTGTGTCATCGAGAAGGGTGTGACCCCCGAAGATAAAGTAGTAATCGCTGGGGCCAATGGGCTGAGGTCGGGCGATCACGTCGTGCTTCGTTCCGAGGGTCGGGACGTTGATGGCACAAAGTGAGCACTGCGGTGGAATGCAGTGAACAGCGATTACAGGAATCGTCGAGCGCGCCTGTCGTCGATGGAGCTGCAAGTGGTTATGTTGGGTCGCTCGCGCGACGAAACGGCCGCGTGGGCGATAGCTGACATAGCTGGCGAACGGGAATACATGATCAGCTTAGGCGGCCTAAGCTATAATTAGAATATGGACGACGATGAATTGACCACGCTGATTGCCGCGAACGTGACTGGTGAGCCGGATTCGGCTTACGATGGCATCGGCAAGTGGATCGTGCTGATCGCGGCGGGCGTCTGTGCTGCCGCTGCAATCGCCGGATTTATCTTGCGTAGTATTTCGTAGCTACGATCTTCTGCGAAATCGCCAATATCATTGACGAAAGGGCAGCGATTCGCGTGCCACTGGCGGAGCTGGTTTTGGCGGAGAGATTTGACCCGGCAGAGTAGGCATTACTGCCGCTCGTCGCTGTCGATCAAACAATAGCTAAAGCAAGAGCGAACATATCGAATTGAGAATCACGATCGCGCGGCCATAGCTTCAACAACAATTCGCGGATTGAGCGCGTGAATGTAGCGTTCAGTCGTGCTAAGATGATCATGGCCCAACGCGGCAGACAACACCGGCAATGGCAAATCCATTGCGGCGTCGCTGGCGAATGAGTGGCGTAGGCCATGTGGATGCACTCGCTTGCTAATTCCTGCCTTGCGCGCCAATCGCGGCAGCAAGTGCCTGACATAGCTTGTTTCCAGCGATTCGCCGTCCAACGTACAGAATAATGGCGCACGGCTCGATATGCCCGCTTTGGAGCGTGTGGCCATCCACGCGGACAACGCGGCTGTTGTCCAAGCGTCAATTCCGACCACGCGCCGTTTGCCGCCTTTGCCACGCAATACAGTCAAAGCGTTGCCGCTGGCGTCTGACGGGCGCAGCGCCAATGCTTCGCTGATGCGCAAGCCAGTACGATACAGCAGAGTGATAAGGCAGCGGTTACGTGTGCCCGTCACGCCTTGATTGCACGCAGCCAACAGCGATTCGACTTCGGATTCGACCAGCGTTTCGACGGGGAATCTCTTGCCTTTGTTGCTTGGCATGGTGTTGTCTCACTTTCATGTAAAAAGCGTGATTCTATTTCAACTATGCTGCGGGTTTTGCGGGGTGTCAAACGAAAGCGTGACTATTTTCGGTGTTTGGTTTTTTAGCGCCTTAGCGCGCAGGAGTGAGCATGCGACTGCCGAGTTATCGAGTGTTTGAATTTGTCAACGACGCTGGTTTGCCAACGTCTGTTGGTGTTTGTCACCAAGGTGAATCTCCTCAGCCGCCGCCGGGTGAAACGCTGCGCTGGCTGTTGGCGAGTGTTAGCATCCCGGCCTCGCAAGCGCAGCGGCTAGCGCGGGAGCGGATAGACCAAATCTGCCGCTGGTCAACTGGCGATGCCAATCGGAAGCCCACTTGGCTACGGAATGTTCTGCCGCGACCACCACACAAGCGCGGCCGTGGTAAAGGCCGTGCCGTCATCCGTCGCTGGCCCGATGGCCGGGTAGAGCGCTTCGCCCATGTTTCGTCTGCTGCCCGCGCGCTGAACCGGGACCGCGTAGTGATGGGCCGATTGCTTGTTTCCGGCGAGGCCGATTATATGGGCTGTCGGTGGTTCGACGATTGTGGCCAACTGCGAAAATGGGACACTTAACCGCGAGGCGCGGTGCGCCCGAGTTGCCGGACTTTCGATCACATATTTCCTAACTCGGATAAGCAAAACCACGGCCCGGCAATTTTTCTGCGGGGTGAACCGGAAGCCAGCAGCTAACATTCCTTGTCGCCGATAATCTAACTGTACAGAAAGGAGGTGTGCATTTGGATTCGACGCTTATCTGGGAAACTCTCGACCGTCTGCAACCTTGGAAGCCCGATATTTTTCACAGGTATTCGGGACTTGTCTCTTGGGACGAATGTAAGACGCCGCTGGCTAAAGATCATTGGTGGGACAGCTATCAGGCCCATGCTGGCTGAGTGAAGGGTGCGACTACTATCGAAACAGCTTGGTGCTCGGCCAAACACGCTCCATTCGCAAACAGGTCATCACGGAACTCTACCGCAAGGGCGTGCCTCACAAACGGCATGCAACACTGGGACCTGATTTATTCAACATCGGCTTAGTAGCAGCATTGGAGAGCTTTCGGGATGAGGCCGGGAATCCACTCCCACTTGGCGCAGAGGTTGAACCGGGTAAGTTCGAGGCGGTAGACGGTCAAGCCGTTGACTATGGCGACGAATTGGAAGGTGTGCGCGAGCACATCTTGAATGCCTCCGGCAATGCCATCGCCCGCGAATTGTACGGCGATAACCAGCGGCGGAAGAAAGTCAAAGACGAAATCCTGCTGTGCCCGTTAAATACGGACGAGGTCAACACTCCACGATTCACTCTGCAAAAGTACAATCTGGACAAGGAAGCGGAATTCAACGCCGTGATGGAGGTGCCCAAAGTTGACATCGGCGGCTGTCGGCTGGAATTCCTGCGGAAGCTGATTCGAGATGCGCTAATCAAAGGTGATGCTGTGGAAATCGTTCGCCGCCGCGTGCTGGAACACAGCTTTGCCCAGATTGAAGAGGAAACGGGTATCGGTCAGTACCAGGCCCGCCGTGTGGTAGATCGTGTGCTGCGGGAAATATGCCAACAATTAGGGTTGCCGGACAAGCCATGCCGGCGCGGCAAGCGTAAGGCAAAGCCAGCTTCGTAGAGTGGGTCAGCGGGGTCGCAGGTGCCTCCGGCCTGTTTCGACGCGGCAAATTATTTCTCGAAAATCTCAAAATCTCGCGCCCCTTAACTGGTTTCGTTCGCCATCCTTAATAGGGGCCTAGAGCAGTGCTGTTCTCGCTAGTCCCATGAAGTCCGCAAGCCGTCCTATGCGCCTAGATCATAGGACGACGCGGAAACTCCTATTAAATCAGGGGATACCACGGGTCCTGTCCTGTGTCCGGTGTGGCGCTCGTTTTCAGAGGCTGCATATAACACTTGGCTTGCGCCTGCATGCTACAGCTACAAGTCTCTCCTCCAATCTCTTGAATTTGTGATTTCAATAGGACTATAGGACGCCCCAGCAATAAATGCCCTGTTTTTGGCCGATTTTTCACTGTCCTATGAGCAGGTTGCGATAAGCCGCGCATAGGACCATAGGATGCTTTTTCGGTTTTGACTATTCTCTGGCCGGGTTAAGGCGAATCTAGTCGCCCCGGCAACAAGCGGGAACTCCGCTTTCTACTCGCAGGCCGCTGGCCTGCACTCTGTCGCCGTTCATCGGGCTGTGGTCGGCGATGGTTTTTTCTCTCAAGCCCAGAGGACTCGATTTATGTTTCTCGATTCGATTGGTGCTTTTCTCAAACAGCACCAACCTCTCAATCACATGCGACGATTGTGGGCAACCGACATCGGCACCCAGATCAACTTCGTCGGGCATGATCCGCGGCGCATCCCATCGGATGGCGCGGGAAAGCGGGGCGACCCTTACTTTCACGATACGACCTATCATCCGCCATTGACCACGGAAACGGTGGAAGCCATCGGCGTGAATGGCTGGAACTATGTCGATCAGATTTCGTGGTTTTGGGATTTCGACTTGGATTCTGTTTGCGGCCACGCGAATGGCTTATCAGCCGATCAACTTGCGGAAATTGTTGACAAGCTAAAAGTAGTGCCGGAAGTGGAACTGACCCGATCCAAAAGCGGCAAGGGTTTTCACGTTCGCATTTACGGAGCTAATCCGCCGCTGGCGCGAACCCACAATGAGCATCAACGCAATGGCCATCGCGCCTTGCAATGGCTCGCTGCTCAAACCGGACTTGACCTACAAGCCAATTTTGATTGCTGCGGCGTGATGAGTTGGATTTGGCATCGTGACGCGGCCCAAAATGGATTTGAGTTGCTCAAGCCAGCCGAATGCGAGCTTGCCGAACTGCCAGAGTCGCTTCCAACAGACGAGGTAGCGCAGACGACAGCTCAAGATCAACAGTTTCAGTCATCCGACCTCAGCGCTGAGCATCGCAAGCTCATTGAATATTTGCAATCTCGCGGTCGCGGTGAATGGGACGATGACCGGAAATGCTTAAAGACTCATACCGCTTCGCTCCAACAAGCGCATGCCGATTTGAAGCTCAAGGGCAAATTCAAGACCGTCGCCACCGGCAAAGAAGGGCCATCGGATCGAAATTGCTTCGCCTATGCTCGTGAGAACGGCGCATGGTTCGTGACGCGATACCACAAAGACGTGAAAGAAGCAGACACCTGGAAGAAAAGCAAACGCGGATGGACCTGTTGCTACTTCAATAAACCTGCGCTTCGCAAGGGCAAGCTGAACGACCCACACCGACTTGCTGACAGCTATCTACGTCGCCACGCCATCAATGGTCTACCTACGTTTCGTCGGTTGAACGATACATCCTACAGTTGGAGTAACGGAATGTGGGAAGAAACTGACCAAAAACGCATCTCGCCGTTGCTTACAGAATCCATTAAATCAGACTTCGATGCCTGTGCCGAGAAATTCGGCAAGCCGCCTCGTGCGGTGAAGCGATCCTTAGTGGGCGACACCTACAACGCCCTGGAAAGCATCGCCAGAATTCATGTCGATCCGCATTTGGCTCCGCCATTCTGGCTGACGCATCACGATTGGCCCGCAACTGATTGCTTACCTTGCAACAACTTGTTGATTCATCTTCCCGGTTTACTCACCGGGAACGTTGAATATTCGATTCCCATTTCGTCGGCGCTGTTTAATAACCACAAGTTGCCTATCCACTTTGATTCTGGCGCACCGGAGCCAAAGCGCTGGCTGCGATTCTTGTCGGAAGTGTGGGACGATTCTGATTGCCACGCTTTGTTACAGGAATGGTTTGGCTACTGTTTAACCCGCGATACCTTGCTCCAGAAATTCTTGATGCTGCTAGGCATTGGTCGGTCCGGCAAAGGAACGATCACCCGAATTTTGTCCGCTTTAGTTGGGCACAGCATGGCTGGCCCCAGTTTGAAATCACTCGGCACGCGATTCGGACTCGATCCGCTATGGGGCAAGTCGCTAGCGCTCGTCCCCGATGCGAAGTTCCCAAAAGATAAAGATGACGTTCAGGAAATCGTCAGTGTCTTAAAGGCCGTCACCGGCGAGGACGCGGTTTTGATCGACGGAAAAAATATCCGGCAATTTACCGGACGACTGCCGATCAAAATTGTGATTTCTTCCAATGATACACGGCTCGCGCTGCCGGATGATTCTGGCGCTTTATACGACCGTGCGCTGTGTCTGCGATTCACTCGCCAATTCAAGGGTAAAGATGCCGACCCGAAATTAGGACAACAACTTGAAGCCGAACTGCCTGGTATTTTGAACTGGGCGATTGATGGATTACGAAGATTGCGCATCAATCAAGGCCAGTTCACCGAACCGAAATCGAGTCGGGAGTTGAAAGCAGTGTTGCGGCATGCGGCCGCTCCAGTTTCAGAGTTCATTGAGGAACATTGCAACCTCAGTGATCGGGCTGCCATTCCTTGCCAGGCTCTCTATGAAATTTATCGGCAGCAGTGTGAAGCCGAAGAATTGGAAGCGGTCAATGCCCGACAATTCGGCAAGGCGCTTGCCAACGGCTTCCCGATGGTAGAGCGCAAACGCTCCGCCGACGGTTTCACGGTGTGCAGCAAATTCTCCACCGATGCACAGCGACCCTGGTACTACCTGGGGCTAACGCTCAAGCATCCTTGCTAATCCCACGGCGGCGCTTTTCGGCGCAGCGCGTCGCCGTGATTCTCTTTTGCGCCATGAAGGAAATCTGTATGAATCCGTTTCGTCAAGTCATCCAAGACATGAGCCTTACTCACGACGCTCAAGGCTCCGGTAGTGAATTCTCGTGGTTGTATCTGCTATTGAGCATCATGGCTGACAACCAGGATGCCGATCCCGTAGAGCCAACTTATCCGAGCGCTAAGCAGGAAGTTCTCTATCGGTTGCAAAACTACCGGGGGACATTCGCCGGCCAGCGCATTTCTCAACTCCTCAACTTTGCATGAATCTCTCTAAACTCAACCGTCTGAAACGACTTGCTTACGAACAGGGTGCGTTTGATCCAACGCGGATTGCCTACAGCATTAAGGAGACTGTGCTGCATGGCACGTCGCCGATGTTGGCAATCGCACGCCTACGCAAGTGGCAACCCCAACTCTTTCGTCCCGTGGCACCGTCGCCGCTACGTGGACAGACTTCTCTGGCGACAACTAGGAACAGACACCATGTCTTACGATGACACGAAAGTAAAAATTAACGAACGGTCCGATGGGTTTGAAGTCTACGGCAAAAAGTTCAGCCATCCGCCACGCAACAATCCTCAGCACTTTCCCCAGCGGAAATCAGCACTGGCGCAAGCTAAGCAATACGGTGCCGAGTTATTGGCTAATTTGGAACGTCTTAAGGGCCAATCGTTAACGAAGCGCGAGGAAATCACCGGGCACCTAGACGCAGCACCCGACGAGCAACCGCTGTCGCAACGTGTGCGCGAGGATGTTCAGCTTATCGAACCAGCACAGCCTGACCCGGATCAAAACCCGTGGACGGCGCGGCTAGACGAGTTGAAAAGCCAATGCCCTCTCGCTCCCAGCGAACAAGCCCAGCTAGCGCGTCGGATTAAATTGGCCGAGCGCTGGGCTGAATTGTGGCAACGGAAACACGATGTGGAACGTGCCGACGAAGCCCACAAACAGCAAATCAAGAAGATGCGAAACCATGCGGCCAGCGCTTATGACGAGGCTCGCAACGACTCCGATGCGACAGCAGAGGAGGTTCGGGAACGGAAACGTCAACTCGATTTGACCGAAACGTGCCAACCCGAAGAGTATTGGAAAGTTAATCAATAGAACAATTCCCGTGCCGGCCTCGCGCCGGCACGGGAACTTATTTGGAGCAGATCATGAACGAAGTTACCAACTACAAATTGAACGAAGCCAAGTTTAACGCCCGCGTTGCTGAGTTCCGACAGTCGGACAATTTGGCCACGCTGCGAGATGAACTGGCATTGGCCAAATCGCTGATTGAAGATCGGTTGAACTCCGCCAACGACCGCGCTGCCTGTCTACCGCTGGTCAGGGACTTACTGAATACAGTGGGTGCGCTCGTGAAAGCTAACCACACTCAGGAATTAGCGGCTGGTGAATTGCTCACCAAGGATGCGGTGCGCATTCTTATCAAGGAAGTGGTCAGTATTGTCACCGACGAGTTACGCGACATTCCCGGATGGGAAGAAATCATGGACCGAATTTGTGCTCGGTTGTGCAAAACCGTTGAAACTGCAAACAACAAGACACCTGAAACAAGCAAACTGGGAGATTAGAATGGAACGTATCTTATTGACCGTTAACCAAACGGCCAACACTTTAGGCATTAGCCCGCGCACGCTGTGGACGCTAACCAAGGAACAAGCTATTCCGGTGATTCGCATCGGGCGGCGCGTGCTGTATGCCATTACCGACATTCAGCGATTTATTGACGGCCAGCGCATCAGCAGCAAATACAAGACATCGGCAATGGGGGTAGCGTAATCATGGCGAGTATCAGTAGAGAACCAAATGGCAGACGCACTGTCCAATTTATCGGAGCCGATGGCAAGCGGCGGTCGATTCGTCTTGGAAAGGTGGCGCAGCGAATCGCTGAGGCCGTGAAGTTGCGCGTAGAACTCATTATCGCATCGAAGTTAGCTGGTCACGCGATTGACGACGAAACAGCCCGCTGGTTGGCGCAGCTTGAAAAACCGATGGCCGACAAGCTAGCGAAAGCCGGCTTGATTCCTGAGCGCGGAATTACCGCGCTTGGGAAATTTCTCGACGATTACGTCACACAACGTAAAGACGTAAAGGAAGCGACCAAAGAAATCTGGTCGCAGCCCATACGCAATCTGCGTACATTTTTCGGCGAAAATCGCGATATGATTACCATCACAGAGGCTGATGCCGAAGCCTTCAAACAGTATCTAATTGCCGAAAAACTTGCATCGACTACGGTTCAAAAGAGACTGCAATTCGCTTGTACGTTTTTCAAAGCGGCACGCAAACGAAAGCTAATCCCCAGCAATCCGTTTGAAGGTATTACGACGGTCGCTGTGCTGTCCAAAGATCGGCAGCGATATATCACAGTTGAAGAAATCGAGCGCGTAATTGCCTTTTGCGACCCCCATTGGCGCACGATTGTGGCGCTATGTCGTTTTGGCGGATTGCGCTGCCCAAGCGAAGTGCTTTCACTCCGCTGGCAAGATGTTGACTGGGAACGCGGGCGGATTGAAGTTCAATCGCCCAAAACCGAACATCACCCCGGCAAAGACAGCCGAACTATGCCACTGTTTGCGGAACTGCGGCCCTATTTGGAAGAGGCGTTTGAGCTTGCCCCGGAGGGAGCAGTATATGTTGTTGGCGGACCTTACCGCGAATCCGCACTCACAGCCAAGGGCTGGCGGAACATCAATATGCGGACTCAGTTTGAGCGCATCTTGAAGCGAGCAGGATTGAAACCGTGGCCCCGTCTTTTTCATGCTCTAAGAGCCAGTCGCGAAACGGAACTTGCAAGAAAGTATCCACTACACGTCGTTACCGCATGGTTTGGAAATAGTCAGCGAGTTGCGCTAAAACACTATCTGCAAGTCACGGACGATGACTTTGAACGCGCCATTCAAGGCGGTGCAGAATCCGGTGCAAAAGCGGTGCAAAACACGGTGCAGCAACCAGCCGCACCGGAACGCAGCGACGAGCAAGAAACGACACAAGCCCCTGATGACTCAGGGGCTTGTGCGAATTCTGACGACTTCATGCTAGAGCTTGCGGGAAGTCAAGGCGGAGGGCACGGGATTCGAACCCGCAACCGGTTTCCCGGCATCTGATTTCGAGTCAGACCGCTAACCATTCGCTTACCCTCCGGGGAAAATTCTAATCAATTCGCCGCCGATGGAAAAGCTGTCCCGTGGACCACGATCTACCAGGAAAACGATCCGGCGAACCACTCTGCCTACAGGGTCCGATGTGCGCGCCTTGGATGGAAATTTTTAACTCGGCTATAATGCGGAGCATGAAAATCGAAACGGCATTCTGGTTTTGGCTGTTTGCGGCCGTGCTTCTGGTTGGTGGTTGTAGTTCTACCGAAGTTATCAAGAATCCATCAGCCACGCTGGGCGAACGAAAGAATGCTCAAGGGAATATCATCAACGCATTGTTCTGGAACAAACAGATACAATTACTACCTGTGGCGCAGCAAACATTGCTTGCTTTTTGGATCGATTCGGAGCGCGAAGCATTTCGAATTGCCCCTGATCATCGAACGATCGTTTTCCGTTCGCCGCAGGGCTTCCAAAAATACGACGTGGTGGCCGACGCCGTCACAGATATGGCGTCAAACCCGCGCACTTTTCCCACCGATCCTCTGCCGTGACGTGGCAATCACAAGCTGCGACGCCTGAACTGCCTGAGCCTACCTGCAATCGGCAGGTTTTGCGCGGAGGAAGTAGCGGATTCCGCTCGAAGCGGCGCATCACGTCGGCCTTGCTATCACTTTCGCCGATAGGCGTCGCGCGAGAATAAGCAACGAGCCGGCTTGAACTTCCGACGCAACGGGCGGAATTTTGCACGCCTCATTTCTTTGCGGCACGCTGGTTGCTCTCAGTTGGACCCGTAGATTTTTCTATTTGCAGGGGGGCATAACCGCAGCAAACACAGCGGCTATGCCATACGGGCTGTATTTATCTGCCGAAGGGGCTTACACCCAAAGCCAACGGTTGGACGTGTTGTCGAACAACATCGCCAACGTGGCCACGCCTGGCTTCAAGCGTGACGTAGCCCTGTTTCAAAGCCGATTGGCGCAAGCCATTCAAGAAGGCCAAGCGGCCCAAGGCACGCGCGGCATCAACGATCTCGGCGGCGGCGTGAAAGTGTTGGCTACCGCCACTGATTTTTCAGCGGGGCCATTGTCGCAATCGAAAAACGATACCGACATGGCAATTAATGGCGAGGGATTCTTTCTCGTCCGCCACGGCAATCGCGAGCTGCTTACCCGCGCTGGCAACTTTCAAGTCACTTCCGCAGGGCAACTGGTTACGCAAGACGGCGATCCTGTGCTAAGCGAAGATCACAGCCCAATTGAAATCGATTCGGACGCCGGCCCTTGGCAAGTCAATCCCGACGGCAGCATTAGCCAAGGGGGTGAAAATACACGCCTCGCGCTGGTTAAGCCACGGTCGCTCGGTGATTTGGTCAAAGTGGGCGAAAACCTGTTTTCTTCCTTGGCGCCCGCGCAACCTCTGGCAGACGACAATCGACAAGTCTTGTGGCATTCGGTCGAACAAAGCACGGTTCACCCCGCTTCGGAAATGATGGATTTGATCGAAACTTCCCGGGCGTTTGAAGCCAACGTCAACATGATTCATACGTATGACTCAGCGACAGAAACACTCATCAACGGAGCGCTGCGACAAACTTCGTAAGCAGGCAGCAATTAAACCCTCGTTCCTTTCCACCCACTGACAACTGATATGGGCCTACAGACTCTTTACACCGCAGCGACCGGCATGGATGCGCTGCAAACGAAGCTCGACACCATCTCCAATAACTTGGCGAACGTGAATACCACGGGCTTCAAGCAGGACCGCTGCAACTTTGAAGACTTGATGTATCAAAACCCGATTCTGCCTGGCAACCAAGATAGCGCCGGCCAGTTCACGCCGACCGGCATTCACGTTGGCTTGGGCGTGCGGGTTCAAAGCACGCAAGCCGATTTTTCACAAGGCTCCTTCCAGCAAACCGGCCGGCCTTTGGACTGGGCCGTTGTCGGCGACGGGTTCTTTCAAGTGACCGATCCCAGTGGGCAAATCTATTACTCGCGCGCCGGCAACTTCAGCCTGAATGCCAATGGGCAAATTGTGCTGGCATCGGCCTCCGATGGCCGGTTGCTGGACCCCGCCATCACAATTCCTCAAGATGCCGTCGGAATTGTCGTCAGTCCCGAAGGATTGGTTTCCGTTCAGCAGGCCAACACGCCGCAATTGCAGCAGGTCGGCCAGATTCAATTAGCACGCTTTATCAATCCGCAGGGTCTGTTGAAAATGGGACAAAATTTGTTCCAAGAAACGGTTTCGTCGGGTTCTCCCTTGCAGGGGAATCCTGGCACGCCAGGATTCGGAACGATCCAGCAAAACGCGTTGGAAAATTCCAACGTGAACCCCGTGACGCAATTGATCGATTTGATCACCACGCAAAGAGCATTCGAATTGAACTCTCAGGCGGTGCAAACGGGCAACCAGGTTTTGCAACTGATCGATAATCTGCAGCGAGTGTAACGTTTCGACCGTCAGCGCACACAAACATTTTTATGGCCTCAAGAACACAAATGATGAAACCATTGGTTTTGGCAGCCCTGTTGGGAACATTGCTAGGAACTGTGGCCCATGCCGCAGAGATACGGCTGCGCAGCGATGCGCACGCTACCGGCAGCATTGTGCACCTCGGCGATGTGGCAGAGGTGTTTGCCGCCGACGATCAAGAAGTGCAAAGCCTGTCGGCCATTGAATTGACCCCGGCGCCGATTTCGGGCAAGCAGCGACAAATGTCGGTACGCGAAATTCAAGATACATTGGAGCGCCGCGGGCTGAATTTATTGCAATTCCATTTCTCCGGCGCCGGCCAAGTGACAATTGCGGCCGCGAATGAGCAGGTAAAGCAAGTCGCAAAAACGGCAAAAACATTACCGCTAACCTCCGTCCAGGAAGCGCAGCGGGCCGTGGCCGATGCAATCGTTCAGTATTTGCAACGGGTGACCGCCTCGGGCGATCCGTGGAATGTAAGTGTCGATCTCACCGCCGCTCAGGCTCAACTTGTGTTGGCAGACGTTCATCACCTGACGCTGCGCGGCGGCCAAGCTCCCTGGCCTGGGAAGCAATCGTTTGAAGTGGAAGTACGCAGCGATAAAGGGCCTACGACTTTCTCCGTCGCCGCGACAGTCACTCTGCCTGCGATGGTCGTGGTAACGACGAAGGATGTTCCCTGCGGCGCCATCATTCAAGCCGATGATGTTGCCTTGCAACGGCTCAACCCGGGCGCAGAAGCTGCCGATGGCGCTTTCGCGACGTTGGACGAAGTGGTGGGGCGAGAAGCAATTTTGGCCATTGCTCCGGGGCAGGTGCTCGACCCGCAGTACGTTCGCACGCCAGTATTGGTGAAACGCGGCAGCATTGTGACCGTGTACGTAATGGCGCCTGGGATAAAAATTCGCACGACAGGCCGGGCCCGCGAAGATGGCAGCCGCGGACAATTGATTACGGTGGAAGCCGTTTTGGACCGCAAAACTTTTTTCTCACGCGTGACCGGAATCGACCAGGTAGTCGTCAACGCCGAGGAGGCCACAACGCCGGAAGCCGTTGCCGCCACCGAGCCCGGGCCGGGTTATAGTGCGCGAAGCTCTGCGGCAAAGGCGCGGATGGCCGCCGCACATCCGGTTCGTACCGCGGCTGCTATGAACTCGAACGACAATCTGGGAAATCGCTAACGATGATTTTTTCGATCGCTAAAAACGCGCGGTTTGTTTTCGCATGGCTGCTTGCGGCGCTCCTGGTTGGCCGCGCGGGCGCGCAAGATTCGAGCCTGTTTCGCCAAGATATTCCTGCCGTACAAGGGCAACCGATCACCTTGGCCGGCTCGTCGTGGGTGTTTCAAAAGGCCGATCCGCCCAAGGAAATCAAGCTGCACGATATTATTACCGTAATTGTCAATGAGAAAGACGCCTTAGTAAGCAAAGGCGAAGTGCAACGCCGGCGCACGGCGCAATATCAGGCGCAGCTCCAAGACTGGATCAAATTCAAGGGACTCAACATCCAAGCTTCCAACCCTTCGACCGGCCAGCCCGATATTAACGGCAACTTGAACGTCCAAAACCAAGCCCAAATGGAATTGGACACGAATAACGCGTTGTCGTTCACCATTGCCGCCACCGTGGCGGATATTCGCCCGAATGGCACGCTGGTCATTGAGGCCCGCATGATGGTTCACAACAACGAAGAACGCTGGGAACAATCGTTAACCGGCGTCATTCGCCGGGAAGATGTTTTGCCGAACAACACGGTCCTCAGTCAGAACATTGCCGAACTGAGCATTTACAAGCGGGAATTAGGCCATGTGCGCGATGGCTACAAACGCGGTTGGTTTACGAATTGGTTCGATCGCTTCTCGCCGTTCTAAGCAAGTGGGGAAAAGACATCGGCTGCCTGGTTTGGTCATCTAGATTGCGAAATAGTCACTCAATGCCACAGCACATAAAAGAACATTCCATGCTGCGAAGAATTCTGATAATCGCCGTAATGCTAAGTATTACCGTGAGCAGTGCCACCCTTGGCGCGCGCACTTTGCTGAAAAGCATTTGCCGGGTGAAAGGCCAAGAAGAAAACACGCTGCAAGGCCTGGGATTGGTCGTCGGCTTAAAAAGCACCGGCGATGGCGGCAATTTTCTGCCCACCATGCGCAGCCTCGCTACCGCCATGCAACTGATGGGCAGTCCGATGGGTAAAAACGGCACCGCCGATTTGAAAGATGCAAAAAATGTGGCGCTGGTCATGGTCACCGTCACGGTGCCCGCCGCCGGAGCGCGGCAGGGAGATTTGCTCGATTGCACCGTAAGTTCCATCGGCGGCGCGAAAAGTCTCGCCGGCGGCACACTTATTATGGCGCCACTACAGGGCCCGCATGTCAACAGCGACCGTGTGTATGGCTTTGCCCAAGGCGCCATCAATCTCAACGACACTAAGCTGACCACATCTGGGCGCATTTTCCGCGGCTGCCGATTGGAAGAGGATTTTTTCAATGCCTTTACCAAAGACGGCAAATTAACGTTGGTGCTCAATAAGAATTATGCCGATTTTCAAGTGGCCCAGGATGTGGCGGAGCTTGTGAACAGTCAACTCAGCTTCCAAGCCAGCGGCGGCAACCTGGCCAAAGCATTGAATCAGCAAAATATCGAAGTGCAAATCCCGGCACAATATCAAAGCGACCCGGTGTCATTCGTCTCGCAGGTGCTGAGC